>JASFTJ010000274.1:0-4686 GCA_050053615.1 Anaerolineae bacterium
GCCTGCTCCTTGGCGTGTTCCGTTCACCAACGGTCACGGGCTTCTGTGCTCAGCGACCGTGCTGACCATGGTTCCAGGCGCTGTTCCCTGCGGGGCATTCCCACCAGAGGCGTCGCCAGCACAAACCCGGCCGCCAGCGCCGCTGTGATCGACACGATGGGCGTATCACTATGCCTGACAGAGATTCCGACAAAAGCCCAGACGATGACCAGCACATAGGCCACGTCACCCCGAGTGAGACTCACCGCCAAGGCAATGCCCGTCGCTGCGACCAGCATCGTGACGGCCCACCACTCAGGAGCGATTCCCCAGCCGTTCCAATTCAGGTAATCCAACAGCGACGTGGCATTGGCGATGGTCGCCACGGTGATCCAGCCCAGGTAGATGCTGAATGGTATGCGGGCCAGCCAGTTCTCGGCGGTCGAGACCACGGTACGGCCGATGCCCAGGCTGAGGTAGATGGCGATCAAGAAGAGCAACAACGCGACCATAGCCACGATGGTCCACACAAAGATCTCGTAATGCCACAAGAACAGCCAGGCGACGTTGGCGGCGCAACTCAGAACGTACAGGTAGCCGATACGCCGCAAGCGGGGGTTCTCCCGCTGGGCGGGCAGCGCCTGATAGATCGAGTAGCCGATCAGGGCCAGGTAGATCAGGCCCCAGATGGCAAAGACGTAACCGGCGGGGACAAAATAGACATCGAACCGGTCCGAGATCTCGCCCGTGGTCAGACCGTTGAGGGGCAGGGCATTGGCCAGCCCATTGACGATGACGACGGCCAGTGTAGCCAGCAGGACGGCGATTTGCCTGACAATGTCTCTCATTTGCACATCTCCCTTCTCGTGGAATGGTAGGCCGGGAAATTGAGGATTGGGCGAGGGCTGCCTACCTCCATGTTCCCAATATACGAGTCTACCCTATCATCTCCAGGTAGCCGGGGGCTATGTTGAGCATGCTGTGCCCTCTCAGTCGCTGTTCAAGATCGGCGTCCAACTTGCTCCCGATCCTCTCACACAGGGAGGGGAGCTGAGCCCCGCGCTGCCTCCAGCAGCTTGGACACCTGGTACTCTGACGCCGCCTCGGCCTCCTGGAGCTTGCCCACAATCTGCTCACAGGCGGCGAGCCGGGCGTCGGCCTCGGCCTCGCTCAGCGCCGGATCGGCACCGATTTCGACGGCGGCGATGGTCCCCATCCAGTCGAGCAGTTGGTCAAAGGTTTCGTGATTGAACCACAGCTCACCCCGGTAGCGGTTGACTTGCAGGTACTGTTGCACCTCGCTGTCGCCCAGCCAGGCGCGCAGCACCGGGTAGGCTCGCTCCTCCGGCGCCGCGTCGCTGTCGCACCAGCCCTGGTGGCTCACCAGCATCTTGACCGCGCCCACCACCCACCAGGCGCCGCCCTCGTCCAGGCCCAGGTCCTGGAGCGCGCCGGCCAGCAACTTGCCCAGCAGCCACTCGTCGAGCCAGCTCCGGCTCTGTGCGGCAACACCTTCTCCGGCCACGACCTTGCCCAGGGCGTGGGTGAACACCCAGCCCAGCAAGGTCCCCCAATAGGCTGGGTCGTCGTCCTCGTCTGTGCGGAGGGCCAGATCCAGCTTGCGACGCACTTCCTCCGCGATCGCTTCGGCATCGCCGGAGCCGCCGGTGAACTGTCGGATCTCGCGCAGCAGAGCCAGCGCCCGTCGCTCGGCTTCGGCGAGGATTTCTGCGTTCGGCCCCTCGTCCGGCCCGGCGGCGCGGTTGTCCATCAGCCAGCGCAGGTGCCCGGCGTTGACCATCTCGCGGAAAGGCCCGTGGATCGGCTGCAAAAAGACCTCTTTCAGTGCCTCCTCAATGCTGGGCACGCCGCGCCCACCGAGGTAGTCGGTCAGGTGGGCGTACTGCCGCCACTCGTTGTCCTGCACCTCGCGCCAATCGAGAAAGACATGGCACTTGTAGGCCTCCAACTCAACATAGAGGCCATGGTCACACAGTTCGCGGCCGTTGCGGATGTACTCCAAGCCGGTGAGGCTGTCGCAAAAGATGTAGAACACGCCGTCATCGCTGCGCAAGCCCAGGCCCTCGCCCAGGCTCTTTTGCGTGAGCGCGCGGTCGCCATCGTCACCGACCTTGACCGAATAAGCCACTGAGGTCTTGACCCAGCCCCGGACCGAGGCGAACTTGTTGTGATAGATGACCAGCGCCCGCTGACTTCCAGAGCGGTTGGAATAGGCGAACACGTCTTCGTTCACGTACCCCTCTGGCGTGAAAAAATCGTAGAGCAGGAAATCCCGGACCTCGGCAAAGAGGTAACGGCGGTGCAGCAGGGGAAAGATCTCGCGCTCGTGGCGCTCCACCAGCCAGCGGTCGGGCTGCTCGTCCCAGTAGGCGCGGCGGTACTCCATGCCGTACTTTTCGGCCAGGCCCTCGACCTGACCATGGCCAAACATCGGCAAGCCAGGCAGGGTAGCCATCATGATGCAAATGCCGAAATACTTGTCGCCCTTGCCAAATTGGGCCACGGCGGTCTCTTCGTCAGGGTTGTTCATGAAATTGACAAAGCGCTTCAGGATCTCGGGATCGAACTCGAGCGTGTTTTTCATCACTGAACGGTACTTGGCATTGTCCTCGTCGCGGAGCATGTTCATAAAAGCGCTGTTATAGACGCGGTGCATACCCAACGTGCGGACGAAATAGCCCTCCAACAGCCAGAAAGCCTCGGCCAGCAGCAGCGTGTCAGGCGCTTCGGCGGCCACGCGGTCCACCACTTCGCGCCAGAACTCGACGGGCATGGCCGCGTCGAACTGCTCCTTGGTCAGTCCGTGTTCGGCGCGGCTGGCGATGGCGCCACCGGTGCCCGGCTCGGGGAACCAGAGGCGCTGGAAATGCTTCTTGGCCAGGGTCATGGCCGCGTCAAAGCGGATGATGGAGAACTGGCGGGCGACGTGCAGAATCGCCTGGATCACAGCTTCGCGCACCTCGGGATTGAGATAATTGAGCTGGGCCGTGTCGTTCCAGGGCATCGATGTGCCGTCATTGCCGTGGTAGATGTACTTTTCGCTGCCCGCCCAGCGGTCCAGGCGCTTGAATACCACCGCCGCATCGCTGCGGTCGTAGTAGTGATCCTCGACAAAGATGCCCACCCGCTCGTCTTCGGAGAGGTCCGGGCCGTTAAAGCTGTAGGCCGGAAAGGGACTATGGTCCAGCGAGACGAACCAATCGGGGTGCTCGATGACCCACTTGGAATAGATGCCGACATGGTTGGGCACCATGTCGCTGGCCATGCGGATGCCCCGCTGCCAGGCCCGCTCCTTGAGATTCTGGTAGGCTTCCGGCCCGCCGAGATCTGCGGCGATGACATAGTCGTACAGCGAGTACGCCGAGGCCACCGCCTCTGGATTGCCGCACATCTGTTTGATGCGACGCGAGGCTGAACTGCGCTCCCACAGACCGATGAGCCACAGGCCGCTTATGCCCCAACGGGCCAGTGTGTCAAGCTCCTCGCCGGGGATCTGGTCCAGGCTGGTGATGGGACGTTGATACTTTTTGGAAAGCTGGTCGAGCCACACGTAGGTGTTTTTGGCCATGAGCACCAACTGGGGCATCCAGTGTTGGTCGGGGCTGAAACGCTCCGGCTCGAACTCTAGTTCACCAAACTCATAGACCCGGCTCGGACCCGGTCCCAAAAAGAGGGCCTTTTCCTCCTCGGCGATGAGGTCCAGGCTGCTCAGCAGGCGGTAAAAGTACTTGCCCAGCAAGGCCGCCCACCGCTCACGGATGTATTCGAGTTGCCCTGACAGCGAGTAAGGGACAGCGATGGCCGGGCTACGCAGCATGTCCACCAGGTTTTGGTTCTCCGGGCCAAAGTAGGGCTGGTCCTCAAAAAAGTCGTGCAGCGCATCCACGATCCTGGGATAGGCCGTGTCCCGGGCCAAGTCGGCGTCGTCAAAGAGCTCCAGGAAAGGGGCAAAGGCAGGGTTGGCGTTGGCCAGCCAGAGCAGCTGCATCTCTTCCAGCAGCACGCGGCGGTGGGGGATGCCGGCCGTCTCTCCTTCGATATAATCATCCAACGAGATCTCGCGGCGGTAGACGGCCACTGGCGGGAACAGGTCGGCGAATCGACGCAGTGTCTCGTCCACCACCTCCCGACCCAACTCTTTGTAGAGCCAGTCCAGCGCGTCGCCCATGATCTCGGCGTTCTCCTGCTCGCGGTACAACTGGACGATGTAGTGCAGGATCTCGTCTATGAGGCCCAGGGCATTGATCTGTCCAGCCTTTACAGCCCGTTCGGGAAAGTTGACCAGATCACGCCGATCATTCATCCGTTGGGCAAAGACCCGCGCAGCGTGAAAGTCGGCAAATAGGACATTGCCGGTCAGAGAAAAGAGGGCTTGGTCAAACTGGTAGCGATCCCGTGCCTCACAGGAGACGTGGAACTCCATCCGCCCCTGATTCTGTTTCAGCATCATTCACTCCTGAAAGTCGTTCGTATGTCGCCAGCAGGCATCTCCCAGCACTTCGTCACGGGCTATCCGCAACGGGGGAAACAGTCGTCCCGCATAGTATACACCAGATCCCCAGCAGGCGCAACGCAACTTGACAGCCGATCAGTGTTCGCGCTATCGGGGAGCAGAGGACCGGAGCCATGTGGATGCGCTGGTCAAAGGACAACCGGCCGCCGCAGCGAACCACGGACAAACCGGAA
>JASFTJ010000275.1:0-4680 GCA_050053615.1 Anaerolineae bacterium
CTTGTCGCCTTCGGTGATCTTGCGGCGCTGGGCGACCATGACCCGGACGGTCTGCTGCACACCAGCCTTCATATCCCGATGCTCTTCGCGGGAGAATTCCTTTACGTCCACGACAATGCCGTGCTCACCGTGGGGCAGGCGTAGGCTTGAATCCTTGACCTCGCGGGCTTTTTCGCCAAAGATAGCCCGCAGAAGCTTCTCCTCAGCGGTCAGCTCGGTCTCGCCCTTGGGCGTGATCTTGCCCACCAGGATGTCGCCCGGTCCCACCTCCGCGCCAATGCGGATGATGCCGCTCTCATCCAGGTCTTTGAGGGCATCCTCACCCACGTTGGGGATGTCCCGGGTGATCTCTTCCGGGCCCAGCTTGGTGTCACGCGCCTCGACCTCGTGCTTCTCGATGTGGATCGAGGTATATTTATCGTCGCGAACTACCTGCTCGCTGATCAGTACGGCGTCCTCATAGTTGCCGCCTTCCCAGCTTAGGAACGCCACAAGGACATTCTGGCCCAGAGCCAACTCTCCCATCTCTGTCGACGACGAGTCGGCCAATACATCGCCAGCCTCGACCCACTCACCCTTGGACACGATCGGTTTCTGGTCCAAGCATGTGCTCTGGTTTGACCGCTGGAACCGTCGCAACTGGTAAGTACGGCGGCCGTTTTCGCCCTGCACGACAATGGCCTTCCCTGTAACGCTGACGACCTCACCAGGCTCGGCGGCAAAGACAATCTGGCCCGAGTCAATAGCCACCTGTGACTCAATGCCGGTCCCAACCAACGGCGCTTCGGGCTGAACCAGCGGCACCGCCTGGCGTTGCATATTGGAGCCCATCAGGGCGCGGTTGGCGTCGTCGTGCTCCAGGAAGGGGATCAGCGCTGCCGTGACGCCGACGATCTGCTTGGGCGAGACGTCCATATAGTCGACTTTGTCCACTGATTCTTCTAGAAATTCTTGTCTGCGCCGCACCGACACTCGATCGTGGATGAATTGGCCCTGCTCGTCCAATTCGGCGTTGGCCTGAGCGATAGTGTACCTGTCTTCCTCATCGGCCGACAGGTAGGAAATCTCGTCAACCGCCATCGGCCGAATGTTGATCTCGGGCACATCGGGGAACAATTCCGCGAGACGTTCGGCCTTTTCATCGGTGATGCGCTCAGTCGCCTCAGCGATAACTTGGCCGTCATTCGGGTCCACGATGCGCTCTTGGACGGTCTTGCCCACTGTCCGATCCTTGCGGTTGGGCACAGTGTGGATCACTTTGCGGTAGGGCGTCTCGATGAAGCCAAAGTCATTTATCCGGGCATAGGTGCCCAGCGAACCGATCAGGCCAATATTAGGACCCTCTGGTGTTTCGATGGGGCAAATACGACCGTAGTGAGAGTGGTGCACGTCGCGCACGTCAAAGCCTGCCCGCTCACGCCGCAGACCACCTGGCCCCAAGGCACTAAGGCGCCGCTTGTGGGTCAACTCGTCCAAGGGATTTGTCTGCTGCATAAACTGGGAAAGCTGGCTGCCGCCAAAGAACTCCCGCGTGGCGGCCACCACCGGCCGCACGTTAATCAGCGAGATAGGCGTCATCTGCTCCGGTTCCCGGATGCTCATGCGCTCGCGCACCACCCGCTCCATGCGCAACAACCCGATGCGCAGTTGATTCTGGATCAACTCGCCCATGGTCTTGATGCGTCGATTGCCCAAGTGATCAATGTCGTCTGGCTCCTCGATCCCATTGTTCACTTGGATCATCCGTTCCACAACCTTGACCAGATCTTTGGAGGTCAGAGTACGCGTTTCCAGCGGCAACTCTAGCCCGAGACGCGCATTCAGCTTGTAGCGTCCCACTCGGGCCAGGTCATAGCGGCGGGGCTTGAACAGCAGCGACTGGAGAAAACCCTCGGCATTTTCCTTCGTCGGTGGATCCCCGGGCCGTAGCTTTTTGTACAACTCGATCAGCGCTTCCTCGCTGGTCTTGGTCGAATCGCGCTCGATGGTGGCCTGGATGTAAGGATGCTCGGGCATGATATCCACCTTGTCAAAGAGGGCGAACAACTCTTCGTCGGTGCCATAGCCCACTGCCCGCAGCAGCAGCGTCACCGGCAACTTGCGCTTGCGATCTACTTTTACCGTAATGACATCTCGCTTGGAGGTCTCGAATTCTAGCCAGGCCCCCCTATTAGGGATGAGCTTGGCGGTACACAGCTCCCGCCCCGTAATCCGGTCCTCCTCGACGGTAAAGTAGGCGCCCGGCGACCGGATGAGCTGGCTGACCACGACGCGTTCCGCTCCGTTGATGATAAACGTACCCTTTTCGGTCATCAACGGGAAATCTCCCATGAACACGTTCTGAGTCGTCCATTCATCACTCTCTTTGTTCCACAAGGCGACTCGGACGTACAGGGGCGCAGCGTATGTGATGTCTCGGTCTAGAGACTCTTGCTGCGTGTAGGTAGGTTCCTCAAAACGATAGTCCAATCCTAGCTTTCCGTTGATTTCATCATTGAACCCGGGAAGGTACAGTTCTAGATTCCCATTGAAGCTTTCGATGGGCGAGATTTCATCAAATAGCTCGCGCAAACCTTCTTCCTGAAACCACCGATAGGAGTCCAATTGGACCTGAATCAGGTGGGGCAGGGGGAGAACATCGGGAATACGCGCATACGATTTTCGTTGCGGTCGGTTGGGCATTCGACTCATCACTCCTTACGCCATCAGCCTAGCAGACATCTCAGGCTCTTCTTTTTTTCCTGTTGAAAGCACCCCAATGCCGAGCCACAAAAGCGGCAGGGAAGAGCAACTTCACAATTGCGCCCGCTTTGAACGACGGGGAGAATACGAGGCCACAGAGGAAACGACGACGAAATAGTTCTCGCATCAAGACTCAACTCACACAGGCGCACAGATTCATTCGCGGCCATTCTGACCGCGAATCAACATTATATCCAGCATTCCTCCCCTTGTCAAATCTAGGAGAGGGGTTGACGGAAGCAGTCGTAAGATACAAATCAAACACGCACGCAGCCTGGCACGCCGGATTGCCGCTTGGACACGTCCGCGGACTTTGACACCGGCTCCTGTCTCGGGTACAATGGAAACCGACTGGAGCCCGGGATCCACGACCAGACGAGGAGTCCGATCTATGTCTGACCATGTCGAATATCACCCCACAATCAAGGAATTGCCAAAAAGGGAACGCCCACGCGAGCGTCTGCTGCGCTACGGGGCGGGGGCGCTCTCCAACGCCGAATTGCTGGCCATCATCCTGCGCACCGGAACCCGCGACGAGAATGTGATCCGCGTATCGCAGCGGCTCTTGGCAACCTTTGAGGGATTGACGGGCCTGGCGCGGGCCAGCACCGCGGAGCTTAGGGCCGAGAAGGGACTCGGCCCGGCCAAAACCTCTCAGCTCAAGGCGGCGCTGGAGCTTGGCCGGCGCCTGCTGGTCGAATCCCCCAGTGAACGCCCCCAGATCCGCTCCCCGGCCGATGCGGCCAACTTGGTCATGTCCGAAATGAATCTTTTGGAACAGGAACACATGCGCACCCTGCTGCTTGACACAAAGAACCGCGTGCTCGCCACGCCGACCATCTATGTCGGATCGCTGAATACCAGCCTGATTCGAGTGGGCGAACTGTTCCGTGAAGCGATCCGAGCCAATGCCGCCTCTGTGATTATCCTGCACAACCATCCATCCGGCGACCCGACCCCCAGTCCCGAAGATGTGGCCGTCACCCGGCAGATCGCCGAGGCAGGCAAGTTGCTGGACGTCGACGTGCTGGATCACCTGATCATCGGGCGCCAGCGGTTTGTGAGCCTGAAAGAGCGTGGACTGGGATTCGTGCGCCGCACGACGGAATGAGGAATAGCACGTGACGTGCCATAGGTTGAAGATACACCTATGAGGTCGTCCGACCAACCGAAAGGGGAAAACCTGACACGGGAAAACAGCATGTCGGAAAAGGGGTGAACTGGGAAGCCGTTTACCAGAGTGTGCAGCCCCAAGACCTGGATGATATGGGTAAAGCTATACTGCCTGAAGTCTAGTGGTGAGTTGGAGACAGGCCCTCCCTCGACACAACGGCTGAAGTCGAGCCCCAACAGCAGCGTCTATGTGAATCCTGGGCGTGAAGCCTTCCTGTTGGGAACAGTGGTCAGTGAGACCTATCAAGTCACGAACGGACGCCCTAAGTCATTCTGAGAACGTTTCTCATGACCGTACTGCGGGATCGCCTAAGGGGCGCGAGCCCTACGGTGACGGAGCCCCCATAATAGTCGGTGGCGTAACGACCACCCAGGGAGGTTGGGAAAGCCAACCACAGGGCGAAGGGGGGCAGGGACTCAGCTTGATAGATATGGGAGGTATGCGCAATGCAGAGAGCCAAGCACATTCTACAAGCAATACGAAAATTGGGAGAAAAACGTATCCCACTCACAAGGGTATATCGCTGCCTATACAGCGAAGACCTGTTTTTGGTAGCTTACGACAAGATAGCTCGAAATAAAGGTGCCTTGACACCGGGGACAGAAAATGACACGGCGGACGGCATGAGTCTGAAGCGAATACACAACATCATCGAACGGCTGAGACATGAACGCTTCCGGTTTAGACCTGTCCGACGCACCCAAGTCCCAAAGAAAAGCGGTGGATCAAGACCCCTCGGTATTCCAAATTTCTCAGAAAAGCTG
>JASFTJ010000276.1:0-4676 GCA_050053615.1 Anaerolineae bacterium
CAAAACACACAAAGTGTAAAGAAGAGGAAAGGATATGACAAGCACATTCTGTCCAGACTGTGACGAAAAGATCGTTCTCAACATCAAGCCCCAGGAGGGTCAGAAGCTCTCATGCCCTCACTGCGACGCCGATCTCGAAGTAATCAGCGTGAATCCCTTGGAACTGGACTGGGCCTACGACTGGGACTGGGACGACGACGAAGACTTTGAAGACGACGACGATTTCTAGCACGTGCACTTCCGGCGGCTTTATCGCCGTAGAATGTCCCCTCCATGGCCATTCAGGTTGTAAGGAGCAAGAACATGGCTTTCGTGTACTGTCCAGATTGCGCGAGCCGGATCTACCTCGGGCGCAGGCCCTGGCTGGGCCAACCGGCGATGTGCGATCATTGCAACGCCGATCTGGAAGTCATTGAGCTCGATCCTCCACAAGTCGATTGGGTGGATGAGCTAGCCAGTAGAGATTGGGAAGACTGGGAACTGGACATGGAGAAGGCCTAGCTCCTTCCCTGCACGGCCCGCTCAATCCCACATTCGCACATTGAAGCGTAAGCCGCACAACAGAGGTTGCCCGGCAAATCCGGCTGAAACGCAACGCTTCCGCAAGAATGCCTTCGGCTCTGATGGCGTTGCGTACCTGGGTGCCTGTGCCCTTTGCCTCAATGTCCCGTTGCAAACGGATTGTCGCACCCAGCTCTCTTGTACAAGAAAGCTGGGTCATGCGTGAGCCTCTTTGAGACTCCACGGTATTCTCAACCCTGGTAGTGATTCCATCAGTCCCTTCTAATACATCCTCGAACCTCATCCGTCTGGCCAAGCTACCCCATCGCAGATCTGAAAGTCGCTTCAGCGGACTCGCCTATGCGAACAAGGAGCTGTTCGTCGGTTGAGTAGCCGCCAGAGGTGATGCCCCGAAACCAAAGCTGGATTTCAATACGTCAATCGCCGTTCTGTCTCCGCTGTGTGCTGGAAGACAAAGCAGGAACCTGCGCGAAGCCAACTTGACGAACAGAGTAAACTCGATTATACTACTGGTAAGGTTATTGAAAAAGCTTTTCACTTATGGACAAGCTATCCAAAGAGAAAATCCTCCGACAACTGAGTCACGCCGGCTACCGGATCACCCAGCCACGACGGGCGGTGATCCAGGCACTGCTGGAAGACGAGGGCAACTCCAGTCCGGCTGAGGTCCACCAGCGCGCACGGTCGCATTGCCCCACCATCGGCTTGGTGACTGTATATCGCACGCTGGATCTGCTGGCAGAGATGGGTTTTGTCCGGCGCATCCACACTGACGACGGCTGTCACCGCTATGCCACCACCCGTGATGGACATCTCCATCATCTCGTATGTCGCCAATGCGGCACCACAGTTCAAGTCGAGGGATGCGATCTATCGACTTTTCTGACTCGTATCAGCCGGGAAACCGGCTACGAGGTCGAGGACCATCTGCTGGAATTGATCGGGCTGTGCTCTACGTGTCGATGAGAAACGGATACACAAGAACCATGGCTTTCAACAGCTGGAAGAAAAAGCTTACACACCTGACTGCTGCTGTTCTCGTGGTAGCTCTCCTTGGCGGCTGCGGCGGCACCGCACCGCAGGGCCGTGAGGAGCATCAGCACGAGAGTGTCGAGTTACAGCCTGCGTCCTTGAGTGCGGGTGAAAAGCTGAAAGTTGTGGCCACGACCAACATTGTGGGCAGCGTGGTAGGCCAGGTGGGCGGCGAACACATCGAACTAACTACACTCATGGGCATCGGGATCGACCCTCACAGCTACGTACCCACTCCTGCCGACACGGCGGTGGTGCACGATGCTCACGTGGTATTCGCCAATGGCCTGGGTTTGGAATCGAACCTGGAGGAGATGCTGGAAAACGCTGGGGGCGGCGCCGTCGAGATCCATCTGTCCGATGGGCTCGCGTTGCGCGAGCGCCAAGGCGCGCAGGGAGAAGGTGAACCCAATCATAAACACGACAACATCGATCCCCACGTCTGGTTCGACGTGCGCAACGTGATCCACTGGGTCGAAATCATCCAGGATGCCCTGAGCGCCCTGGATCCGGCCAGTGCAGAGGCCTACCGGGCCAATGCGGAGGCATACGCCCAAGAACTAGAGGCGCTGGATGCCTGGATCGTCGCACAGGTGGCGATGATTCCAGAGGGTAATCGCAGGCTGGTGACCAACCATCCGGCCTTTGGCTACTTGGCCGGCCGCTACGGCCTGGAGCAAGTGGGTACCATCTACCCCATCAGCCCTTCGTCCGAGCCGTCGGCTCAGGACATCGCCGCATTAGAAGACGCCATCCACAAATACGGCGTGCCGGCCGTGTTCACCGAGAGTACAGTCAATCCCAAGCTTGCGGAGCAGGTCGCCAGGGATACGGGCATCCCGCTAGTGCCGCTGTACTCCGGTTCGTTGGGCAGACCGGGCAGCGGCGTCGAGTCGTACATTGAGCTGATTCGTTACGATGTGAGGGCGATTGTGGATGCACTACGGTGATGTCCGGAAGTGGTGAGGTTATGAGACCAATCCTAGAAGTATATGATTTGACAGTGACCTACAACGGCGCACAGGCTCTGCACGGGGTAAGCTTCAGTGTGCAACCCGGCGAACGGGTAGCCATCGTTGGGCCGAACGGGGCGGGCAAGAGCACGCTGTTCAAAGCGATGGTTGGCCTGATTCATCCCAAGACAGGCAGCGTGGAAACGGACGGAGCCGAGATCGGGTACGTCACCCAGCGCTCGGCCGTGGACTGGAGCTTTCCGGTAACGGTGCACGACGTAGTGATGATGGGCCGCATCGGCAAGATGGGCTGGCTGCGCTGGCAGCGCCCGCGGGACCGCGACATCGTGCAGAAATGCCTGGCCGAGGTCGGGATGCTCGACTATGCCAGCCGGCAGATCGGGGAACTTTCGGGCGGGCAGCAGCAGCGGGTGTTCATCGCCCGGGCGCTGGCGCAAGAGGCCACCATCCTGCTGATGGACGAGCCCTTCAGCGGGGTGGATGCCCCCTCGCAAGAAGGCGTCCTGATGATTCTGGAGCGTCTGCATAGGCAAAGCGTGACAGTACTGGTTTCCACCCACGACCTTAACCTGGCCGTGGAGCGCTTTGACCGGCTGGCATTGCTCAACAAGGAGCTTGTTGCCTACGGTTCGCCCCGCCGAGTCGTCTCGCCAGATACGCTGGCCGCGGCCTATGGCGGTCAGGCGGTCTGGCGTGGTGAGGATTATGCCATGGTACTGGGCGATATTGACTGCTGCGGTGAGGAGGAACACCATCATGACTGACGCTTTGGAGTTGCTCCTCCAACCGATTCGATATCCCTTTATGGTTCGGGGACTGATAGCCTCGGTAATGGTCGGGTCGTTATGCGCCGTTGTGGGCACGTACGTGGTGCTACGGGGCATGGCCTTCTTCGGCGATGCGCTGGCCCACGCGATCCTGCCTGGTGTCGCCATCGCCTACCTATTGGACGCCAGCTTTTTCTGGGGCGCGCTGGGAATGAGCCTGGTCACAGCGGTAGGCATCGGTTATGTCAGCCGACGCGGTCAAGTAAAGGAGGACACAGCCATCGGCGTGATCTTTGCCGCCAGCTTTGCCTTGGGCGTGGCGCTCCTTTCCACCATGCAGAGCTACAGCGTGGATCTGACGCACATCCTGTTCGGCGACGTGCTGGGCGTCGCGTCCACGGACCTGTGGCTGACAGCGGGGCTGGGCATCACCGTTCTGGTTGCCGTGGTATTACTCTACAAAGAGCTGCTGGTCATCTCTTTCGATCCCATTTTGGCCGCCACGCTGCGGCTGCCCCTAAACGCCCTCCACTACCTGCTGCTGGTGCTCATCGCACTGACCATCGTCGTCTCACTGCAAACGGTCGGCGTGGCGCTGATGGTGGCCATGCTGGTGACCCCCGCTGCCACGGCCTACCTGTTGACCCGCCGCCTGTGGCACATGATGGTTGTCGGTGCGGCCATCGGCGCCGTGTCGTCGGTGGCCGGGCTGTACCTGTCATTCTACGCCAACGTGGCGTCGGGCGCGGCAGTGGTGCTGGTGGCCACAGCCCTGTTTATCCTGGCGTTCCTCTTTGCCCCCCGGCGAGGCGCAGTCTGGGGCTGGCTGCGCGAGAAACAGACCGAACAAACCAGCTAACTGCTATCCATCAAGCCGTAGGACAAGCATCCCGCCGCAGTCTGCTGAACCGACTAGGGTTATTCGTTCCACCGGACAGACACGCTTGTGTTTTGTCAGAGATTCTGCTAGACTGACAGCGTTACAGACGGGCTACTCCTGTCCCACTACCCGTCCATTCTGCAAGATCCTCATCACCGCGGCGTGAGAGACCGAGGTCGCTCTCTCGGCAAGGACCGACATTCATCCTCCGAGGGAGCGATTTATTCTTCGTTCCCTTCCCTTGCAAGACATGTCCTAGCCAATAACGCTCTGGTGGGCCCAAAGCTGGCAGAGTGAGGTAAAGGAAGGAGGTGATGGCAGGACAGAAATCACAGGCAGAAATCCAGCTTAGATTTCGACCGTAAGGAGGTGCAAGGTGAACGAAAAACCTCAGGTTGGATCCCTCCACCCTCAAAGGACGTCTGCGGCGAAAAGAAACCAAGCTCTCTTGACGTTGCTGACGCTAGGGCTCGTGCTGGCCTTGGCTGCCGGCATAGGTGT
>JASFTJ010000277.1:0-4636 GCA_050053615.1 Anaerolineae bacterium
GGAAACGGTGGCCCAAGCCAGCGGCGCAGCGGCCAAGGTGCTAAGCCTTTTCTCCCTGCGCCAGATGGTGCAGGAGCCGACCATCGCTTATGTCGACCCTGATGTGTGCTCCGGTTGTGGGCTGTGCATCCCAGCATGCCCGTACGAAGCCCGCCTGATGCACGATTGGCAGCACATTGCCGTGGTCAACACCGCTTTATGCCAAGGATGTGGCGCCTGCACGATGGTCTGTCCCAACAAGGCCTGCCAGGTGCGGAATTTGACGAGCCAGCAGATCCTATCGATGATGGAAGCCTACTTGTAGCAGGGAGACGGGATGGAACCTGATTTGACCTTCGTGGACGAGGTGAGCGACCTAAGCCATCAGAACGTGCGCCGATGCTACTACTGCCTCCGTTGCAGCGCCGGCTGCCCCTCCGCCTACGCCATGGACTACGCCCCTGCCCAGATGCTGCGCATGGTCCAACTGGGCCAACGCGACCTCCTCCTCCGCTCCTCCGCCATCTGGCTCTGCATCGGCTGCGAAACCTGCGGCACCCGCTGCCCCAACCAGATCCACGCCGGCGCCGTCATCGACGCCCTGCGCCACATCGCCCTGGCCCAGGGTGTCCCCGCCGCCGAGCGCCAGGTCTGGAAGCTCCACGAAGCCTTCCTGACCAACATCCGCACCTGGGGCCGCCTTCACGAGCTGACCATGCTCATGCAATACAAGCTCACCAGTCGCGACCTCCTCTCCGACCTCGACATGGGCCTCGACATGTTCCGCAAAGGCAAGATCCACCCCCTCCCCAAACGTATCCAGGGCCTCGATCAGGTCAAGAGGCTCTTCAGCATCGGAGACCCGCCATGACCCACCGCTACGCCTTCTATCCTGGCTGCACCCTCCACTCCACAGGCGTCGAGTTCGGCCTCAGCACCGAACTGGTCTGCCACTCCCTCGACCTGGACCTCGTCGAGATCCCCGACTGGAACTGCTGCGGCGCCTCCTCCGCCCACTCCATGGACCCCTCCCTCTTCCTCGCCCTCCCCGCCCGCAACCTGGCTCTCACCCAGCAGACCGGCCTCGACGATCTCGCCATCCCCTGCGCCGCCTGCTACTCCCGCACCGCCGCTGCCGACCTCGCCTTGCGCCAAGACCACGCCTTCCGGGCCAAGATGGAGTCCCTCCTCGACGTCCACTACCAGGGCCAGGTCCGACCCCGCAACCTCCTCGACATCCTGGCCAACGATTTCTCCCGGGAGCACCTCACCGCTCCCCTCAAGAATCCACTCCAGGGTCTCAAGGTCGTCAGCTACTACGGCTGCCTCCTCATCCGCCCTCCCGAATACACCCACCGCTGGGACGACCCCGAGCACCCCCAATCCATGGACCACGTCCTGTCCCTCATGGGCGCTCAGCCTCTCCCCTGGAGCTACGGCGTCGACTGCTGCGGCGGCAGCCTCACCCTCAACCGCAGCGACGTCGTCGTCCATCTCGTCGACAAACTCGCCCGCGCCGCCCACGACGCCGACGCCCACGCCCTCGTCACCGCCTGCCCCATGTGCATGGCCAACGTCGACGGCCGCCAGATCTACCGCGGCGGCCCGCCCCTGCCCCGCCCGCCCAAGCCTGACTACGACCCCCTCCCCATCTTCTACTTCACCGAACTCATGGCCCTCGCCTACGACTTGCCCCTCTCCAAGGCCCTGGCCAAGCACCTCGTCGACCCCAGGCCCTTGTTGCAGGGGCTCAATCTCGTCTGATTCCCGGGAGGTTCTCAGCGTGCTATCATCCCTTCCCTCACAGCCAACCCACAACGCCGTCCTCGTCGTCGGCGCCGGCATCGCCGGCATGACCGCCGCTTCCCACCTCGCCCACCTCGGCCATCCCGTCTTCCTCCTCGACTCCGCCCCCTCCATCGGCGGCTCCCTGCACCTCCTCGACCACACCTTCCCTACCAACTCCTGCGGCCTCTGCCTCATGCTCCCCCACCAGCCCGCCTTCTGCCCCACCTTCGAATGCGACGCCCTCCCCAACCTCCACCTGCTCCCCTACGCCCACCTCGTCTCCGCCCAGCCCGAGAAGCACGACCCCGATACCAAGGCATCCTGGCTCGTCACCCTCCGCCACAAACCCCGCTACGTCGACGCCGAGGCGTGCACCGGCTGTGGCGAGTGCGCCGCCGTCTGCCCCGAGGCTCGAGCCCACGACTACGAGGGCTGGCTCCACCCTGTCAAGGCCATCTACCGGCCCCCGGGCCTCCGCGCCGTGCCCGACACCTGGCTCATCGATATGGACGTCTGCACCCGCTGCGGCGCCTGTGTCCAGGCCTGCCCCACCGGGGCCATCGACCTCGACATGCCCCCCCGCCACGAATCCCTCCACGTCGGCGCCCTCCTCCTCACTCCGGGCTTCGCTCCCTTCGACGCACGCCTCAAAGGCGAGTACGGCTACCACGTCTACGACAACGTCCTCTCCTCCCTCGAGTTTGAGCGCATGGTGAGCTTTGCCGGCTCCTCCGTCGCTCACCTCGCCCGCCCCTCCGACGGCCATCCCCCCTCTCGCCTCGCCTTCGTCCACTGCGTCGGCTCCCGCGACAACCTTTGCGGCGCAGGCCATTGCTCCTCGGCCTGCTGTATGTACACCGCCAAACAGGTCGCCCTGGCCAAACGCCTCGACCCCTCTCTCGACATCACCGTCTTCTTCATGGATCTTCGCGCCTTCGGCAAGGATTTCGAATCCTACATCGACGCCGTCCAGGCCCTGCCCGGCGTCACCTACCGCCGGGCCATGCCCTCCACCGTCCGCCAGCTCTCGTCGCGCGACCTGCTCCTCACCTACGCCGGCGAGGACGGCCGGCTCCACGACGAGACCTTTGACCTGCTGGTCCTGGCCCTCGGCTTTGCCCCGCCCGCAGGCATGCAGGCCCTGGCCCGCCAAGTGGGCCTCGAGCTGAACGACTATGGCTTCCCCCGCACCGACCCCTACCACCCCACCCACACCGGACAGCCCGGCCTCTTCCTCGCCGGCGCCTTCCGCGAGCCCATGGACATCCCCGACACCGTCGCCGAAGCCACCGGGGCTGCCGCCCAGGTCGCCGCCTATCTCGGACACAAACCGCCCCGCTCGCAGCCACCCCCTTCCCCTTCCTCCCGCGACCTCGCCGACGAGATGCCCGCCATTGGCCTCTTTGTCTGCGACTGCCACGGCGACCTGTCCGCCATCGGCGTGCCCCACCTGCTCGACTGGGCTCGCCAGCTCCCGGGCGTCGCCTTCGCCCAGTCCTTGCCCCTCGCCTGCACCCAGGAAGGCCAGGCGACCCTCCAGGCCGCCATCGAGGCCCACCGGCTCAACCGCGTCGTCCTCGCCGCCTGCTCCCACCGCCTCTACGCCCCCCAGTTCGAGGCGCTCATGCGCCGCGCCGGCCTCGACCCACGCCTTCTGGCCCGCGTCAACCTCCGGGAAGAGGTGGTTCTTCCCCATCGAACCGACGGCGCACCCTTGCTCGCCAAGAGCCAATCCCTCGTCGCCATGGCCGTGGCCGCCATGAAGACGATGGCCGGCCTCGACGCCCTCAGCCTCGGCGCCCAGCAGACCCTGACCCGCCACGCCTTGGTGGTCGGCGGCGGCGCGGCCGGACTCACCGCGGCCCTCACCCTGGCCCGTCTCGACATCCCCGTCGACCTGGTGGAACGGGACCCTGACCTGGGCGGCCAGTGGCGCCACATCCGCTACCAGCCAGACCGCTCCGACCCCCAGGCCGCCTTGCACCACCTCATCGCCCAGGTGGAAGCCGACCCGCGCATCCGCCTCCATCACGGCGCCCACCTGGCCCGCACCCAGGGCAAGCCGGGCCTCTATCGCTCCACCCTCACCATCGAGGGCCAAGCCCATACCGTCGAGCACGGCGCCCTCATCGTCGCCACCGGCGGCAAACCGGCTCCCACCACCGACTACCTCTACGGTCAGGACCCACGCGTGCTCACCCAGCGCGAGCTGGAACAGCAGCTCGCCGACGACACCCTGGCCACCGCCCACACCGTCGTCATGATCCAGTGCACCGGCAGCCGCGAACCCCACAGACCCTATTGCAGCCGCATCTGCTGCACCCAGGCGGTCAAGAACGCCCTCAAACTCAAAGCGCGCCGCCCCACCCTCAACCTCTACCTCCTCTACCGCGACATGCGCACCTACGGCTCCCGCGAGGCCTACTACCAGGCCGCCCGCGACGCCGGCGTCGTTTTCCTCCGTTACGAACTTGCCCACAAACCTCGCGTCCACGCCTCCTCCACCTCCCTGCAGGTGAGCCTCACCGAGCCTGTCACCCACCAGCCCCTCACCCTCAACGCCGACCTCCTCGTCCTCAGCACCGGCATCGACCCCGAGGACCCCCTCCCCCTCGACCTCGACCTGGCCTACGACGACCACGGCTTTCTGGCCGAAGAACACCCCAAGATGAAGCCCCTCGACCTGCCCCAGGGCGGGGTGTACGTCGCCGGCCTGGCCCACAGCCCCCGCTCCCTGGAGGAAACGATCGCCCAGGCCCAGGGCGCCGCCATGCGCGCCGCCGCCTTCCTCGCCCCCGATGTCGTGACCGACCGCCCCACGGCGGTCTGGGTCAACGAGCGCCTGTGCAGTTTCTGTGGCTTGTGCGTG
>JASFTJ010000278.1:0-4620 GCA_050053615.1 Anaerolineae bacterium
GCATCTGGAGGAGGCAGTTCCCTTTGGAGAATACAAAGGTCATTCGGCCGGCGTCGCCGGAACGTTGCCCCAGACCATCCCCTTGGACCGGTTCACAGCTCGCGTCGAGGAAGCATTGGGACAACCGGTCATCGGAGTTTGGCCCTTTGGGTCACAGGCCGTTCGGCAGGTGGGCATCGTATCTGGTAGAGCAGGCTTTCTGGTGGAGCAGGCGGCCGAGGCGGGCCTAGACGTCTTTCTCACTGGCGAGATGAGCCATAACGTCTACCACCTGGCTCGGGAGCTCGGTTTGAATGTCGTCTATGGCGGGCACTATGCCACCGAAGCGGCCGGCCTGAAGGCGTTGGCCGACCACCTGGCCGCAAAGTTTGATCTGGAAACTATTTTTTTGGATTTGCCGACGGGGGCATAAAAAGGAATCCATCGGACTCTTGTGGCGCAGTGGCTGACAGCCCCATCTTTTTCGCCGTTCACGGGAGTACAATAGCCATTCATCAAGAACCCAAGACAGGGGAAGGGATCATGGAAATCATCTTTTTGGGATGCGGCGATCAGCATGGCGTACCGCGAATCGGGTGTGACTGCGAAATATGCGGCAACATCCTCTCGCCGGACAGCCGCAACTACCGGACAGGACCGTCGATGGCCCTGCGCTACGGGCCATCGCACGCCGAGCGACTGGTGCTGATTGACGTCGCTCCCGAATTCCGCTTGCAGGCGACGGGGCTTGGCTTGCGTCATGTCGACGCCCTACTTTTCACCCACGCGCACGACGTCCACATCCTGGGTCTGAGCATCTTGGCCCGCGCCCAGCGCAAAGGGGGACATCGACTGGATGTCCGCGCGCCAGCCGAGGTCCTCGACCAAGTCCGTGAGCGATTCGACAATCTTTGGACCGACAAGACCTACCGGAGAGTTCTGCGACCACAAGCCATCAGGGGTCAGGTAAACTTGTGGGGGCTGAGAGTCCGTCCCTTGCGCGTGGACCACGGTATCGGCGGCACGGCGTACGGCTACCTGTTCAACCTGGGTGACTTGCGGGTGGCATACATATCCGATATGCTGCGTGCCACGGCCGAGGTGCGCCAGGCATTGACCGATCTGGACCTGCTGGTGCTAGGGGCTAGCCACTACTACGAAGGAATCGAGATCTGGAAGCGGTCAGTGATGGACATTATGACTGCCCAGGAGCTCATTCACGAGGTGTCGCCCGGCCAGGCGATCCTCACCCACCTATCTCACACCGTGGGCTATGACAAAGTTTCAGATAAACTCTCGCCCCAGCTCCGACTGGCCCATGACGGCTTGACTGTGGAGGTGCAGGCATGAGTCAGGTCCTGGACTGTTTGCTCGATCGCCAGAAGGCGATGACAGACGTGTTGGAGCAACTAGTCATGCTGGAGTCGCCCAGCAGCGACCGGGCAGCCGTCAACGCCGTGGGCGATTTCCTAGCCCAGGCTTTTCGAGCGCAGGGTGGCAAAGTCGAGCGTCTGCCTCAGACAGCCTTTGGCGACCACCTGCGCGTGACCTGGGGCGAAGGCGATCGCCGAGTGCTACTGCTGGGCCACATGGATACCGTCTGGCCCCTTGCCGAGACAGAGCGCCGGCCCTTCTCCGTGTCTGGCGACAAGGCCACCGGCCCCGGCGTCTTTGACATGAAGGGGGGATTGGTCATCGGCCTATATGCTGTGCTCGCGCTGCGCGAACTGGGACACACTCCCACTCACCAGTGCGTCTTTCTCTTTACTTCCGATGAGGAGGTAGGCAGCCCCACCTCGCGAGCGTTCATCGAGGAGGAAGCCCAGCGCAGCGATGCTGTGTTGGTGCTGGAACCCTCCCGCAAAGATGCGCTGGTCACCTGGCGCAAGGGCATTGGACGTTTTGAGCTGGAGGTGCAGGGACTGGCCTCCCACTCCGGCGCGGCCCATGACCGGGGGGTCAGCGCTGTGGAAGAACTGGCCCATCAGATCCTCTGTCTGGAGAACATGACAGACTATGATCGCGGCACGACGATCAACGTCGGCGTAGTCAACGGCGGTTCCAAAGTCAACGTCCGGCCGGCGTCGGCCTGGGCGGCCATTGATCTGCGCGTCACCACCGCTGAGGAGGGTCAGCGCATGACCGAGACCATCCTCGGCCTGCGGTCGGCGAATCCCAAGGCGGCTTTGGTTATCTCTGGGGGAATCAACCGTCCACCTTGGGAATCTTTTCCGGAGAGCGCTGCCCTGTTCGAGCGGGCGAGGCGGGTGGGCAAGCACCTGGGCCTGGATCTGTGGGCAGCGGGCACGGGTGGCGGTTCCGACGGCAACTTTACGGCCGCACTCGGCGTGCCCACACTGGATGGCTTGGGTGTAGTGGGCGACGATGCCCACGCCTTGAGCGAGTGGGCGGACCTGGCCTCGCTGCCGCGCCGGGCGGCCCTGCTGGCAGAACTCTTGCTGGACCTAGGCCGGTGAAGCATATTTACCTTGCGCCGCACTTGGACGACGCCGTGTTGTCCTGCGGGGGCGCCATCCACCGTCGCACGACCGCCGGCAACACGGTGGTGATCATCACCATCTTTGCCGGAGAGCCCGATAGTCATTTGTCAGACCTTGCCTTGGAACAGCACACCTACTGGGGGGATCCCCCCCGCCCGATGGCCCTGCGCCGCGCCGAAGACGCAGCGGCCCTGACCCTGCTGAACGCCCAAGCGCGACACATGGACTACCTCGATGCCGTCTTTCGCAAGGACGCCGATGGGAATTGGCTGTACGCTGATGCGAACGCACTGTTTGGAGATGTACACGCTGCCGATCCGATGGCACTCGACGGCGGGAAGGCGCTGGCGGACCGGCTGGACGGGCTCATCCTTCTTGAGGAGCCGTCAGCGGTGTATGCGCCGTTGGGGGCGGGCCATCATGTGGACCATCAGATCGTTCACGCTGTCGCCCGCGACCTACTGACCAGAGGACATCGACTGGCCTTCTACGAAGACTATCCCTACAGCGAACAGCCCGGGAGATGGGAGGCTGCTATCGCTGCCGCCGGGGCCGAAGAGTGGAGCGTCGAGGCCATTTCCCTCGACGCAGCGGATCTAACAGCCAAGGTCTCGGCAGTGAGCTACTATCGCACCCAACTGAACATCCTCTTTGGCGGCGCCGAGGCGATGCCCAGCCGCATTTGGAGCTTTGCTGCCACCCGTTCCAAGGGCAGCCTGGCCGAACGACTCTGGTGGCCAAAATAGATTTGCGAATCCCGCGGAAGCAGAGTGAAACAAAGAACATGCCTCAAACCATAGATCTGCAACTGACCGCTATGGCCCATGGCGGGATGGCACTGGGCCGCCATGGGGGACGGGTGATTTTTGTGCCCTATACCATCCCCGGTGAAACAGTCCGCGTCGAGATCGTCGAAGCGCACACCCGCTGGGCCAAGGCCTGCCTGGTCGAGGTGCTGGAGCCTTCCCCCCTCCGCATCGAGCCGCCCTGCCCCTACTTTGGCCCGGGCATGTGCGGCGGCTGCCACTTTCAGCACATCGACTACAAAGCCCAGGCCGAGTTCAAGCGCGAGATCGTTGTCGATCAGCTGGGCCGCGTGGGCGGATTCCAGGATGTGGATGTCCAGGATATCATTGCCGCAGCCCAGCCGTGGGGCTATCGCAACCATGCCCAGTTTCACGTGACCCCTGAGAATCGGTTGGGCTTTCTCAGCGCCGATACCCACCACGTCGTGCTGATTGACGAGTGCCTGATCCTCGACCCGCTGCTTGACGACCTGTGGACCGCCCTCGACATGGAGTGGCCCCATCTCCGCCGCCTGAGTTTGCGCTGTGGATCGGCGACCGGCGACCTGATGGCCATCTTTGAGCTGGATCATTACGATGACTTTGATATCGAAGTGGATTTTCCCGTGTCTTGCGTGCTCCTCTTAGCCGATGAAGACTCTACCCAGGCAGTGGTGCTGATGGGCGAGTCCTCTTATGTCGAGCACGTGGCCGGACGCGACTACCGAGTCTCGGCCGGGAGCTTTTTTCAGGTGAACACCGGCGGCGCTGAGGCCCTAGTGGGGTTGGTGCGCGAGTTTTTGGTGCCAATGGGCGATGAAACCCTGGTGGATCTCTACTGCGGCGTGGGGCTCTTTGGCTTGGCTCTATCCGACTCTGTTGGGCGTGTGATCGGCGTGGAATCGGACCCCAGCGCTGCCGAGGATTTCCAACACAATGCCCAGGGATTGGATTCCGTGAAACTCGTGGAGGGGACAGCCGCGCAAGCCCTGCCCCACATCCAAGAGTCAGTGGACCTGCTCGTACTCGATCCGCCTCGCTCCGGCGCGGGTAGGGAAGTCACGGACGAGATCGCACGGCTATCGCCTCCACGCGTCGTCTTTGTCTCCTGTGATCCCGCCACGTTGGCCCGTGACGCCCGTTACCTGACAGAAGCCGGCTATTGCCTCGAAACTGTCCAGCCGGTGGATCTCTTTCCTCAGACCTATCATATCGAATCCGTCGCCCTATTTGTGAAATAGATCACCGCGCCAATGAGAAGTATCCTCTCAACAACCTGACGCGGCACGCAAACAGATAAGGCAGAATTTGCGATAAGACGCACTGGAAACATAAAGGTTCGGTTCTTTCCGTGC
>JASFTJ010000279.1:0-4610 GCA_050053615.1 Anaerolineae bacterium
TAGAAACGGACGGTCCCGAAAGCAGCCGGACGAAAGCAGGGGAAGGATGTCCGGAGATGCGCGTGGCCCTCTCTGCGGACGCCGGGCGCTTTGAGCAAATCTTCCTGGAGGTTCTGAACTTTGCTTGGCCCTAGGCGAGAGGCGCACTTCTATAGGACGTGCTATTCTCAAAAACGAGAAAGGAGAAACTCGATGAACACCTGGCTCAAATCTATGAACGGAGCGCTCACGCTTTCGGTGCTCGCGCTCCTCAGTTTGCTCGGACGGACGTTCCTCGACTACCGGTACGTTTTTGCCGAGGACTTTCCATCCTATGGCCCTGGCTCGGTCGGGCTGGCGACGCTGTTTTTCGTGGCCTTCGCCGGGGGCTGGATCTGGGCGCTGCTGGCCGCTGCCGACGGCCGCCGGGGCGCATGGATCGCCCTGCTGGTTTTCGCGCTCCTGACGGGCTTGGGCCTGGGCGCCGCCTCGATCCTGGCCTTCTGGCCGCCGATGCAGAGCGCCACGCCCCTGGGCGAGATCTCACTCCTGTCCAGCCTCCTGTTTGGCTTGTTGGCTGCCCTCGCGGCCTGGTTGCAACTTGCGCCGCGTGCGGCGCAAACGGGCAGGCGCGGAGAGGTGATCAGATGATGCGCCATAAAGGTAAAGTTTCGCTGGAAGGAGGTGATATACCGCTCGAATGATCAAGATTAGGGCACACTCTGAACGTGCCTGCTTTCCCAATGTCAAGACTACAACTCTATTGAAGGAGGCAAACCATGTTGTTCGTAGCATTGCTCAAATCAACAGCAAGCACTCCCAAGGAAAGGATGACCCGCCGGGTGCAATGGCAATATCCTGAGGGAATGGAACCGATCGCTGAGTACTGGCCCCAGACGGCTGATCTTGGGGTCATCTCCATCTTTGAGACGGAAAGCATTGCCCCGATAATGGCAACGCTCGCCGAATGGGATGATGTCTTTGACATCACCGTAGTTCCGGCTGTCACCGCAGAGGAGGGGCTTCAGTTAGTCCAGCAGATGGCTCAGGGATAGTTACTGATCCGCATTCAGGGGTTGCCGGCTTCGCTACACCTCGTCGGAACTGCTTTCGGCGATCCGGCAACCCCCAACACGCTTTTCGCCGCCCCGTCGTGGCAGGGAGACTAGAGGATGCCCAACAATCATCTGAGAATGAAAAGGGAGAACAGGACCGTTGAGGCAATGATCCACATCTATTGTCGTGGGCAACACGGGACGCGGAACGGGCTCTGCTCCGAGTGCGCGGAGCTTTTGGATTACGCCAGAACCCGTCTGCGCAAATGCCCGTTCCAGGAGGGCAAGACGACGTGCGCCAAATGCCCCATCCACTGCTACAAACCCGACAGGCGAGAGAAGATCCGCGCCGTGATGCGCTACGCCGGCCCGCGCATGCTGGTCCGCCATCCCATCCTGGCCCTGCTACATCTCATCGTTGACAACTGGCGGAAGGAGCCGCTCCAGAGCGCGGAAAAACGCCCCAACGCACTACGCAATACGCACTACGGAACCAAGGAGCAGCAACCATGAACGTTCGTGCACAAGTATCCATACCTGGACAAGTGCATCGGCTGCCACACGTGCAGCATCGCCTGCAAAAACATCTGGACCGATCGCCGGGGCACCGAGTACATGTGGTGGAACAACGTCGAAACCAAACCGGGCACCGGCTATCCGACCCTGTGGGAAGACAGGAAAAGTACAAGGGCGGCTGGGAGCGGGGATTCGACTGAAAGACCGCAAATCGGCTGATGCCCTGTAGGCTCTCCTGTTGCCCACCCCCGCTGTTGAACAGGGGAATCACCGGGAGAGCAAATAGGTATGCTGCTTGAATTCACAATGTACTATCCAGAATCAAGAATCGCAACAAACTGCGCTTTGAGGAGGAATCCAATGGTCTTAAGGGTTACTGCAAACGTAGAGGAAACGCAACTGGCAACCAGCTTTCAAGATGATATCAATGATCGCTTTGTAAACCTCGGTGTTTATATTCCAATAGATGTAGCACCAAGCTACATTCAAAGAATAAAAGATGCCATGAACGCAGAATTGACAATAGCTTTGATGCACGCTTATTTGGACCCGGTCTTTGGTCAGCCGCTAGCCGCACCTGGTAACACAATATCGCATTTTCTGAGCCGCCAAGTCGCACCTCAAAATCCACAAGCCGCCTTACGAATGTATTTGCAAAAGCGTAGTCCTATTGGTACGAAAGCCAAGGTATCTCTTCGATTCTCAGATAAAGAGAGACAGTTTGCGAATCATGTACTGGGGCAATTCGCCACCTTGAAACAGCAAAGCCCACAGAATGTTGCTGCGGGAATATATCAATTGTTTGAAGACAAAGAGTTTCAGGCTATTAACATCAAGTTGAATCCGGAATATAAAGACGTGTTAGAAGAGATAACAACAGCAGTCACAGCCATCTTGACTGGTCCAGTTGGCCTTCCAGATGATACCTCTGAGATTGGTTACTTGTTTCTTGACCGTACGCGTGTCCGTCCTGCGGGCTTTGCCCTTGGTGAGCACCTGTACACTCTGGGACTAGCACCGGGTGAGGAGATTGTCTTGGAGCAAAAGAGCTCTCGAAAGGAAACGGTAGCTTTTGAAGAGTCCCTGGAACGAGAGTTCTTAAACAAGATGGAATGGGAAACCGAACGGTCGCGTACCGATGAAAGCACAGAGTCCGAGCAGATTGCGACTGACACGGACACCCATATTGGCGGAAAGGCTAGTGTGCAGCCAAAAGGTGGAAAATTACCGGTAGATGGCAATCTGGGAGTGGACGCTGCTGGAGATTTCAGTACAGCAGTCGATTTGTCTGAGGAACGTACCACCACATTGACCCGGACAAGTTCTCAGCGAATTTCTAACGAGCTTCGTTCGACACACAAAACATCCTTCAAGGTATCAACTGAAGCAAGTTTTGAGACTTTATCCCGTCGTGTGATTCGTAACCCAAATGAGACCACCCCCCTGACTTTGCACTATTTTAAGGTGATGCAGCGACTCCAGCTTCAGCAAGAACGTTTTGGAGTAAGGCTCTGTTGGGCCCCATTTGTTCCAAAACCTGGAGCATCGCTCAACTACCGAATAGAAGAATTGAGAAAAAAGCTCGAAGATGATGCGATAGCCCAATTACAGCTTCCACCTGCACCTACCCCACCCAAACCAGATATGCAACCGGAATGGATTGAAGGAAACCCGGAGACGGTCGCGTTTTGGGGAAATGTTGCGTTCAGTGCAGCTTTTTCGTATTCGGAGTTACGGCTACTCAAAGTGAGCATTCCTGATGACACTGTTTATACTGGGAGATTGCGTGTCAAACACCAGCCTGTTTTGCCCGGTATTCATGTTCGACTTGACGCTGACACGATAAACCAAGGCAAGAACCAAGAGGGAGAGATAGAAGCTGAGGTCTTGGTTTACAAGAGTCCTGGTTGGACTTTTTACCAGGCGATAACAATCTGGCTAGAGGCTGAAGTGCTTCGAACATTGCCAAGTTACACCGAGGACCTAGAATACCAGAACTTGCTTGAGCAACATAATGCTGTCATTGGAGCTGAGATTTCAGCTGCACGCCAAAAAGCCCGGCAGGAAGCGGAGCCCGCGGTACGCCAGCTTATTACACAAGCTGATATCAGATCTGAGCTTCTGGCCCGAGTTATCCAATACCTTGGTTCAATCATCGAAGGAGAAGGAGATGTTGAATTCTGGGATCGGTTGATTGATTTTGAGAACATTGGTTACGTACTTTACCCTTCCTATTGGTCCGATGATCCTGTGCCATTTCCTGAATACGGCCCTACTCATATTCTAAATGCCAGTTGGGCGCGGGTATACCTACCCATTCGTTCTGTGCCTGCTGCTCCCGGCAAAACCAACGAAGAGAAATTTCTCCATCAGCTATATCGGCCCCTGGAGAGTGTGTGGATGACTCAACAGGAATTCAACCAGCTTGCTTTTCGTGTGACAAATGACCTATTCGGCAAACAGCAAGAGTTCGCTGCCAATGGTCCAAAGTCAGTTGGGGATTCTTGGATCGAAACAGTACCAACAGATGGAACTCATGTGGAGGCGGTACTAGGCGCCACTACCGCTGCAGATGACGTTACTGAACGCCGAGTTGAAGTAGCAGCAGCCATTGAAGAGGCAAGAAGAGAGGCTATTCTAATTGACAATTCACTCAAGAGCCGAGTCGTTGATCCCATTTCGGGGCAGGTAACCATCGGTGAGGAAAAATAGGTATTGGCCATGGTATTGAGAGGTCTACACCTCCAGCTCCCAATTGATCCCTCAAATCCTCGGTGGGCGAGTCACTATATACCTGTTTTCACTGGGTATTTGATGGACCAGACTCAAGTTCAAAGATCTATTGCGCTCAAGGACAAGCTGGAGCAAGAAATATCTAGGTATAATAGTCCAAGAGAAAGATTCGATACACTTGTGCGTGTGGCAAAAAGACACCAAGAAAACACCATAGGAGACGATCAACGCGACTTTGCTGTGATGTTGTTCTTGATTGCTGGACAGCGTAACCATCCAGATACTCCTCCCACTTATCTCGCAGATTACCTCGAATCCCTTGGCTTT
>JASFTJ010000280.1:0-4575 GCA_050053615.1 Anaerolineae bacterium
GGTGCTAAAGAAGCCAAAGAACTCGGCCGACTGGCTCTTGGGGACCATCGTGCCGTACAGGGAGCGGCTGAGTGCCTGTGAACCGCCTTGCACGGTACCCACCATGAAGGCTAGGATATAGAAATGGGTGGCTGTTTGCATAAAGTAGCCAGCGATAGAGATACAGACATAGACCCCCAGCCCCAGCAGGATCGAGCGCTTGGTGCCCAGCCGCTGTGCGAGCCAGCCGAAACCAAAAGAGAACGGGATGCCCACGAACTGGGTGATGATGAGGGCGATGGTCATGTCGGTGAGGCCGATGCCGATTTCGTCTCCGTAGGCCGTTGCCATTTTGATGATGGTGCCGATGCCGTCGTTATAGATCCAGAAGGCGACCAGAAAGATCAGCAATTGCTTGTACTGCCGGATCTGGCCGAAGGTGTGGGCCAGGCGACCAAAGCCCGCTTGCAAGACGTTGACTCGCTCTCCCTGGATGCGCACCACCGCCGGCTCCGGCACGTTGCGGAAAAGCGGGATGGAGAACAAGGCCCACCACACGGCCACGCTGAAAAAGGCCGCGCGCAAGGCAATACCCGTGCCAGGCATAAAAAACAGTTCCGGCTTCATAAACCACAGCACGTTAATAATCAAGAGGATGCCGCCTCCGACGTAGCCCAGCGCATACCCCCGCGTCGAAATCTGGTCAATATCCCCTTTCTTGGCGATGTGCGGCAGCAGCGACTCGTAAAAGATGTTGGCTCCGGCAAAGCCCATGTTGCCGATGATGTACAGGATCGAGGCCAGAACGTAGGTGTCGTCGCCGAGGATTACGAACAGGCCAGTGCCCAAGACGCCCATTCCAGCAAAAAAGGCGACGTACCATTTTTTCCCCCCGGTGTGGTCCGAGATGGCGCCCAGCACAGGAGCCAGAACTGCGATCAAAAAGAGGGCAATCGAGGTCGTGTAAGCCCATGCCGCGGTGGCGTTGGCCCCGCTCAGGCCGGCCGTCGTCGCCAGAGAGCGGTAGAATGGGGGGAACATGGCGGCCATGATGGTCGTGGCAAAGGCCGAGTTGGCCCAATCATACATGCACCAGGAATTGATGATCTTTCGATAAGCGCGATCCTCGACGGTTGTCGACATTTAGCCCTCCAGTGTAGAGATATCTCCCTCGGGCAAGCCCAAGGCCCGGGCACGGAGCAGACGGCGCATGATCTTGCCACTGCGCGTTTTGGGCAAAAGCTCCACAAACTCGATCCGGGCTGGTTTGGCAATTGGTCCCATCTCGTGACCGACGTGGTCGCGCAGATCGTCGGACAGGTGTTCAGAAGGCTCGTAGCCACTGCGGAGGATGCAGTAGGCGTAGATGATGTTGCCTCGCAGCTCGTCCGGCACGCCGATGACGGCTGCCTCGGACACGGCCGGGTGGCTAACCAGCGCACTCTCGACCTCGGCCGTGCCCAGTCGATAACCGCTGACCTTGATCACATCGTCTATGCGGCCAATGACCCAAATGTAGCCATCCTCATCCTTTTTGGCCGAGTCGCCGGTGAGGTACAGGTCCCCAAAAGTACTCCAGTACTGTTCCCGGTAGCGCTCCGGGTCTTGATAGATGGTGCGAAGCATGGCTGGCCAGGGACGCGTGATCACGAGGTAGCCCTCCTCACCAGATGGAACCGGCTGGCCTTCCTCGTTCACCACCTCCACCTCGATGCCGGGGAAGGGGCGTGTCGCTGAACCGGGCTTGAGGGGCACGCTGGGCAAGGGGGTGATCATAAAGGTGCCGGTCTCGGTTTGCCACCACGTATCCATGATGGGGCAACGCCCGCCGCCGATGACACTGTGATACCATTCCCACGCAGCAGGATTGATCGGCTCGCCAACAGTGCCCAATAGTCGCAGGCTGGACAGATCGTAGCGCTCGGGCCAGGCACGGCCAAAACGCATCAGGCCCCGAATAGCGGTGGGCGCTGTATACAGGATCGTCACCCCCCACTTCTCGACAATCTCCCACCAGCGGCCGGGATGCGGGTAGGTGGGTGCTCCTTCGTACATCACACTCGTCGCACCCAGGATCAGCGGGGCGTAGACGATGTAGCTGTGGCCCGTGATCCAGCCGGGGTCGGCGGCGCACCACCAGGTATCTTCCTCTTTGATGTCGAACACCCACTTGAGGGTGGCGCTGATGCCCACCTGGTAGCCGCCGTGGGTGTGCACGATGCCCTTGGGTGTGCCGGTGGTGCCCGAGGTATAGAGCAGAAAAAGCATGTCCTCGGCGTCCATCACCTCGGTTTCGCAGAGAGGATCGGCGATGGGTAGGGACATCAGGTCCTGATACCAAAAGTCTCGCCCGGCCATCATGGGTACGTCGTGGCCGGTGCGACGAACGGTGATGACCGTAGAGGTGATAGGTGCTCGTTGTAGGGCCTCGTCCGCGATCCGTTTCAACTCGACAATCTTGCCCCGCAGGTAGGCCCCATCGGCTGTGATGAGAACTCGGCTCTGGGCATCCTCGATGCGGGCGTGCAACGCCTCGACACTAAAGCCGCCATACACGACGCTGTGGGGGGCGCCCAGTTTGGCGCAAGCTAGCATGGCAATGACCAACTCCGGCACGCGCCCCATATAGATCGTCACCCGGTCGCCCTTATTGACCCCCATGTTCTTGAGAACACTGGCAAACTGGCAGACCTCGCGGTGCAGTTGGTCGTAGGAGAGGGTGCGCACCGAGCCGTCTTCGCCCTCCCAGATGAAAGCCAGTTTGTTGCGCCGCCAGGTACGTATGTGGCGATCCAGGGCATTGTGGATGATGTTGGTCTTGGCACCGACGAACCATTTGAAGAAGGGGGCCTGCGTATCGTCAAGCACTTGATCCCACTTCTGATACCACCCCAGCTCCTCGGCGCGTTCGGCCCAAAAGGCTACCGGGTCGGCCAGAGCCTGGGCATAGACGGCCTCGTAGTCGGGTACGTGAGCCTGAGCAACGATCTCGGGTGGCGGATGATAGATCTCTGAGTCAAAGGTCGTTTCGTTCACCTCTTTCTCCCTTCCGCGATTAATTTACTGATCGACTGTCCCGCCATCAGGTCTCGTCTCGTTGCAGACCTGGGGTGTACCATATGCGCATTTCTTCCGGGGCACAATGGCCCCCATTGTAACTGATCTTGGGAAATCTGGCAAGTGAGAGGGAAAAGCGTCAAGGCTGAAACGTGAAGCGTGAGTGGCCGTACTCTTTGATTACGTCTGGCGCTTCAGCAGTTGATTGCGTTCAGCCAGGTCGAGACCGGCCCAGCCGTAGATCTTGAGGTCGACGCGGCTCTGTGCGTCAAAGACGACGCCCTCTTCTTCCAGCAGGACGCGCTGGAGTTCTGCTCCGCCTTCGCCTGCGCCCAGGCTGATGAACCCCCGGCTGTTGATGACTCGCTGCCAGGGCACATCGCTGCCCTCGGGGATGGCGCGCATCGCCCAGCCAACCGTTCGCGCTGCGTGGGGCACGCCTAGAATGCGGGCGATCTGGCCGTAGGTCGCCACCTTTCCCGGCGGGATGCGCCGCGCCACTTTGTAGACTTGCTCAAAGAAGGAATCTGTCATGTGTGCACGGAACTCGGCTCGATTACTGCCCAGATCTCGTCGATCTGAAACGTTCAGCTCAATCTCGGGCCTTTGTCCGTCAAAGATGGCCCAAGCGCTGATCTGCTCAAGGCTGCACCGGGCCACGTGTTTTTTGGGGTTGTGTCTAGCGCAGCCGGGCCAGTTCCGCCGCCAGCCCCTCATCGTCCAGCTTGATGCGCTCGCGGCTGTCGCGCCACTTGGCTTCGATGCGTCCATCCTTCGCCGAGCGTTTGCTGATCGTCAGCCGCAGCGGTGCACCGATCAGGTCGGCATCATTGAACTTGACCCCAGCACTGGCATCCCGATCGTCGTAGAGCACGGCAAGGTCTCGGGCCTGCAGCTGCTCGTACAACACTTGGGCCTGGGCGGCCACTGACTCTCGGCGCACGTCCAGGGCCACGATGTGTACGTCAAAGGGGGCGCAAGGCTTGGGCCATAGGATGCCATAGTCGTCATAATGGCTTTCCACAATCGCCGCCAGCACACGTCCAAGGTCCAGCTGCCAGTTGGCCATCCACAGGGGCTGCCCCCGGCCCTCCGTATCCAGATACTCTGCGTCAATCTGACGGGGTGTGACACTGTGAGCTACTTCGAAGGCTTCCTCAACTGTTAGAGGGGACTCGCAGTGTGGGCATGGATCACCCGGCTCGATCAGCGCCAAGTCAGCCCATTCGCCTGGCGCAAAGTCGCGGGGCACGTTCACATTTTGGATGTGGTAGTTGGGCCGGTTTGCGCCGCTCACAAAATTCCTGCCGGAGCGCACCGACGGATCGGCCACCACGCGCACAAGGCTCTGGTCCAGTCCGATGGGCGAGGCATAGCCGCCCACGGCTCCGATCGCTGCCAGCTCGTTTTCCAGGCTGATATAGTACCAGTCGGTGCCCAGCACACGCGCCAGCTTGGCTTCGTCCACCTGCCGGTCCCCGCGAATGACGGTGCAGGTCACCTTGCCCTCGACCGAGTAAAAGACCATCTTGAGTGTCT
>JASFTJ010000281.1:0-4572 GCA_050053615.1 Anaerolineae bacterium
TCATCCTAGAGCGGGAGGACAACCAGTGGCGGCTGGCAGCGAGGAAAGAGCAGCGCGATCCGCACGCCGCCAAAGCCGCCCGCGCCCGCCTCGAGGCTCTCCTGGCCGAAACCGCCGCCTATCGTGAGTACGCCCGAAACGCCCCGACAGCATCCCTGACAGAATGGTAGGTCGAGATGCTGTCTCGACCTACATCAGCCCCGACACCAGCGCCAGCAGCACCCCACCGGCCATCACGCTGCCCAACTGCCCCGCCGTGTTGGCTCCCATGGCGTGCATCAAGATAAAGTTCTCAAAATCCTCTTCCTGGGCCGCCTGGGCTGCCAGCCGACCGGCCATGGGGAAGGCGCTGATGCCCGCTGCCCCGATGAGGGGGTTGATCTTGCGGCCGCTGACGGCCGACATGAGCTTGCCAAAGAGCAACCCCATGATCGTATCCAGCACAAAGGCAAGCAGACCCAGAGCCATAATGCCCAGCGTCTGCCAGTTGAGAAAACTCTCTGCCGACATGGTCGCGCCGACGGTCAGACCCAGGAACAATGTAGCGACGTTAATGATCTCGTTTTCGGCCGCCTTGCGCAGACGATCGACTACGCCGCTCTCGCGCAGCAGGTTACCGAGCATCAACATGCTGACCAACGGCACCGAATCGGGCACCAACAGCCCAGCGGCCAGTGTGATGGCGATAGGAAAGATGACCAGCACCCGCTTGGAGACCGGCTTGGGCGCATACTCCATGCGGATCAAGCGCTCCTCACGCGTAGTCAGCAGTTTCATAATCGGCATCTGGATGATGGGGATAAGGCTCATATAGGAGTAGGCAGCCACGGCAATGGGCGCCAGCAGTTCCGGGGCCAGCTTGGCGGCAACGAAAATGGCCGTCGGGCCATCAATGGCGCCGATGACGCCGATGGATGCTGCCTGATTCAAGGGAAAGCCCAGCAGTGTAGCCAGGATAAGCGTGCCAAAGATGCCAAACTGGCCCGCCGCGCCCAAGAGCACCATCTTGGGCTGGGCCAGCAGCGGGCCGAAATCGATCATGGCCCCCACGCCGATAAAGATCAGCAGGGGGAACAGCTCGGTGGCGATCCCAGCCTTGTAGAGTACGTTGAACAGACCATTCTCGTCGCTGACCAGCATGCCCGACAGTGGAATGTTGGCCAGGATGCAACCAAAGCCGATCGGCAACAAAAGCACCGGCTCGTATTCCTTGATGATGGCCAGGGCGATCAGCACTGCGCCGACGGCGATCATCAGCGCGTTGCCCGGTGTCAAGTTCGCCAGGCCCTTGATCAGCCCGGTCCAGAGTTGGGAGAATTCCATGCTCAGCCTCCGATCTGGGAATGGGGGATCAGGTATCAGCTTCCGCTTGCCCTGCTCCCTGTTCCCTGCTACCCGACACGATCTCGTAGGTGTCGCGGGCGATGGCCAGCTCCTCATTGGTGGGCACAATCAGCACTTTGGTGGGCGATTCAGGCGCCGAGGCCTCGACGATTCCGTAGGAATGCCTTTGGCTCTCGCCCCCAGCGCGCCGCGCCTCCACGCCCTCGATGCCCAGGAACTCTAGCCCCTCGCACGACCACTCGCAGACCTCGGCAAAGTTCTCGCCAATGCCGCCGGTGAACACCACACAGTCCAGCCCGCCGATCACCGCTGCGTAGGATCCGATGTAACGCTTGACACGCAGTGTGTAGTGCCTCAGCACAAGCATCGATCGTTCATAGTGGGGGTGCTCTGGTCCGGCGTGGATGGCCTGCTCAAAGACACGCATATCGCTCGATAGCTCGGACAACCCCAGCACGCCGCTTTCCTTGTTCAGCAAGCGGCTGATGCCATCCACATCGAGCCCCTCCCTCTCCATAAGAAAGGGGACGATGGCCGGATCCAGGTCGCCGCAGCGGGTACCCATGGCCAGCCCCTCCAGCGGCGTAAAGCCCATGCTGGTCAGCACCGACCGACCGTTCCTCACCGCCGTGATGCTGGCACCGTTGCCCAAGTGACAGGTGACCATCTTGAGTTCGTCGAGGGGACGGCGCAGGTATTCGGCCGCCCGCCAGGCCACATACTTGTGTGACGTACCGTGGAATCCGTAGCGGCGAACGCCGTACTCTTTGTAGAAACGATAGGGAATCGCATAAAGGTAAGCAGGCGGTTCCATCGTCTGGTGGAAAGCGGTGTCAAAAACACCCACCTGAGGCACATCAGGTAGCAGGGCGCGCACTGCCTCGATGCCCTGGATATTGGGTGGGTTGTGCAGTGGGGCCAGGGGGACGTTGTCATAGAGCGCATCCATCACCTCATCGTTGATGCGCACCGAGCCTGCAAATCGCTCGCCGCCGTGGACAACGCGGTGACCGATCGCGTCCACCTCCTGGACACTGCCAAGCACCCCTATCCCCGAGTCCACAAGCACGTCCAAGACCATCTGGACGGCATCCTTGTGGTTGTAGACCGGGAGCTTGGTTCGCTCCACCTTGGCTCGATCCGGATGCTGGTGAGTCAGACTGGGGCTGCCCAGACCAACCTCTTCCACAATGCCGCTGGCTAGCACCGTCTCGGCGCGACCATCAAGCTCAAAGAGCTGGTATTTGACCGACGAACTGCCGCAGTTTAGAACGAGGATCTTCATATCGGCCACACTCCTTTATTTCGACGTAAAAAAGACAGAGGAACGCCGCTAGCCGCCGCCTGGCCTTCCTCTGTCCAGTGCCCGGGTTGATCGACGCCCTTGTCGCACCCACCGGGCAAACTCTCAATCAGCCGGGGTAGTCCCAGCTTTGCGGTAGTGTAGCACAGAGGCTTCCGACTGTCAAATGCTCGAATCGCCTTGACCCCGTCGATCACGCGATGCGGGCAGTTCGGATAGGTGCAAACGGTCATTGTATGCTATAATCCACCAGCGGACCCTTTTCCAAGTGGTGACAAAAGATGTCACGATTCAATCCAAATCTGTGCCAAAGAAAGGGACAACATGGACGAAATACTGAGCACCATCTTCTCACGACGCAGCATCCGCCGCTACACCGACGAGCCGGTGAGCGAGGCCGAGATCCAGAGCCTGTTGGAAGCAGGCATGGCCGCGCCGTCAGGCTCAAATTTGAAGCCGTGGCATTTCGTCGTAGTGACCGACGCAGAGACGCTGCAGGCTCTAGCCGAAGCCCATCCCTACGGCAAGATGCTCGCCCGCGCGGCGGCGGCCATCGCCGTCTGCGGCGACCCGGGCATTTCCGATTGGTGGGTGCAGGACTGCTCGGCGGCGACAGAGAACATCCTGATCGCCGCGGCCGGACTGGACCTGGGCGCGGTGTGGATCAGCAGCCACGGCCGCCCGGAGCGCGAAGGGGCCATCCGCGACGTGCTGGGCATCCCCGCGACCATCGGCGTGCTGAGCCTGGTATCCATCGGCCATCCGGCCGAAGAGAAACCGGCCCGCACCCAATTCGACGCGGCGCGGGTGCATCGCGACCGGTGGTGACAAGCCTCATCGCACGCTCTATCAGCCGCTCTGTTACGACCGGCCCACTTGCAGATGAGGAAATCGACTGGCGCGTGCTGGCCGTTTTTGAGCGCGCCTGCAACCTGGTCACGACCGGCGGCGACGTTGTAGCCCTGGTATTGCCCGAAACTGGCGACGGGCCATTCAACATCGTCGTCGAAAGGCTGGACCAATCTTTGAGACTGATCCAGTCTGGCATGACCGCCACGCTGCGGGACACGCAACTGCAAATCGGCGAACTGGAAATCCGGCTCGACCAGGCCGTTGTCTGGGAACCGCGCCCAGACTGGGAGCAACTGCGCCAAAACCGGGAGCAGATCGAGAGCCGCTTGCCCCTCGCCCAGCACCTGACCCAGCGAGAAGCCCCAGCCGACAGCCTGCTGGCCCTGACTGCCCCCCCTCAATCCCCCTCGTTGCTGCGCGACAGGGGGGAGGTACGCTCCCTCCCCTGCAAGCAGAGTGTAGCGGGGGAGGGCTGGGGTGGGGGCCAATTGGTCCAGCTCGCCGGCCTGGGCGGCGGCCTGACCCCCGCCGGCGACGATTTTCTCATGGGCGTGATGTTGCGGGCCTGGTTGGCCCATCCCGAGCCCGAGCCTTTCTGCCAAAAGCTAGCCGACCTGGCCGCGCCGCGCACCACGACCCTGTCGGCAGCGATGTTGCGGGCAGCAGCGCGGGGGGAGTGCAGCGCCGCGTGGCACGATCTGCTCGCTGCGCTGGAAGAGAGCAGCGACGAGCTGGTCATCGCGGCCGTGCATGACGTGTTGGCCCACGGTCATACTTCGGGAGCGGATACGCTGGCCGGGTTCCTATGGCTGCCCACTCCTGGATCGCCGGACCGCCAATTGTGCTAAAGCCGCCGAGAAACCTGTCCTCAGCGGCTTCAGGGCCTTTCAGCCAACTCAGCGATCCCGCAGTTCCAGATACACCTTTTCCGCCGACAGCGGCAGCTCGCTAAAGCGCACGCCGTTCACTCGATTCTGGCCGACCTTCGACGTCTTGCACAAGGGACTCGATCTCGACGATAAGCGCAGGCAGATTGGGCCGGTCAAAACTCATCTCCGGCGCGGGAATGCGGT
>JASFTJ010000282.1:0-4564 GCA_050053615.1 Anaerolineae bacterium
CCCCATCATGGTATGATGCTAAAAATTGCCAGCCAGAAGAGGGCTTGAGCCGCGGCTGCCGCCCCCCACAGCAGGTAGGATCCGGCCTGTTCCCGCTTGTAAAGAGCTAGACCCAAGAACAAGTTGGTCCCCAAAATGATCAAGCCGATGATGGGCAAAGCGAACAGCTCTCCTTTGGTGCCAATGCGGTCCACCATGCCTTCGTTGTTAAAGTGTAAGGGCAACTGCGCGTCAAGGCCAGGAAAACGAGCACTGATGTAGCCAAAGAGCGCCAAATTGATGGCCACCGCGGCACCCAACAGCAGCCAGGCAGTCTGATCGGTCCAGACCTTCCAAGTGAACCAAGGAGCGCGGCGGACCTCCTGTTCCAGCAGCCGATTGGGACCGAGTTCCTGGCGCGATTCGAAGGCCTTCAAGAATTCTCCGAGGTCACGGGGCGAGATGCCAAAAGCCAGACCAGGCGCCACCACAAGCAACTGATGCTCCAGCCCCCGCGTGGCCAAGAAGCGCGTCCGCCCGATGCCAGGCACCATGCCTTCCCCTCGTTCGTGGCCGGGCCAGCGTACCCCTCGGCGCCGCACGATGGGACCGCCGATTTCGCGACCCGCCACGATGCGCTGGATGTCCAGGATCGGAATGACCTGCTCAACGCCCCCCCAGCGAACGACGATGCCGTTGCGGTCCAGATGATACCGCAGCGTGAGGCAACTCACCGTCTGATAGATCAGATATCCCAGCAAAGGCACACTGAATAGCACAGCCAGCCCCATGCCGAACGAGAGAAAGCTGATCAGCCGGAGGCCGATGTCCACGTCGAACAATCGATTCAGGAGCAAGACATCAAGGGCCACGATCAGGCCGATGAACAAGAGGCCCAAGAGAGCCCCCACGGAAAACTTGGTACGCCAGTTCAAGTGCCAGTGTCCTCCACGACTAGTCGCTCTCACTCAACTCTCATACACCGGTGTGCACCAATGCCGATACTCGGGCTGTTTATTCTTCACCACATCAAAATAGAGTTCACGCAAGCGACGAACGACCGGTCCGAGTTCCCCTGTGCCAATTGGCCGATGCTCTACCTGAGTGATAGCCGCTATCTGCACACCGGTGCCGCACAGGAAGGCCTCCTCGCAGATATAGATCTCGCTGCGGTCAATGGAGCGTTCGATCGTCTCCATGCCCATCTGTTCCCGCGCCAACTGGATGATCGAGTCGCGCGTGACACCCTCCAGGATATTGGCCGAAACCGGCGGGGTGATCAGGCGCCCATTCCGCACGATGAACAGGTTTTCGGCACTGCCCTCCGAAATGTGACCCGTTTGGGTCAACACCAAAGCTTCATCGTAGCCGCTCAACACGGCGTCCGTCTTGGAAAAAGCCGAGTTGATATAGATTCCGGTAATCTTGGCCCGAGCCGGGGCAGCATTGTCGTCGATCCGTCGCCAGCCGGAAATGCAAACGTGAGCACCTTCTTCGTTCTCGATGTAGCGACCAAAGGGCACGGCGAACATGGCGAACTCGTCAGTCAGGTCGTGCAGCCGCACGCCGATGACCTCGTCGGCCTTGTACGCCAGAGGGCGAATGTACACATCTTGCCGATAGCCCTCTTTTCGCAGCAACTCCAGCGTGATCTGGCCTAGGTCATCCACGCGGTAAGGCAGGGCGATGCGCAGAATACGGCAGGAGCGATGCATCCGCTCAAAGTGCTCCGCCATGCGAAAGATGTAAAGCTGTTCATCTTTCTCGCTCCAGTAGGCTCGAATACCCTCAAAGCAGCCAGTGCCGTAGTTGAACCCATGGGTCATAATGCTGATCTTGGCTTCTTCAATGGGAACGTATTGTCCTTCAAAGAAAGCATACTTGGGCATACGCTACTCGCCTCCTATCTTGGAATGCTGATACTTGATTATACCCCGTTTCGCTCCAGGGTGCAACTGATTCCCGTTCCCGAGGGTGGGCCCACGTGTCATCTGTAGCTGACCACAGCTCCGAGAGGGCGGCGTGAGGTGCGTTTGGTTGGTCCCTTGGCCGGCTTGCCGATGGGTAAGATGGCCACCGGTCGATGCCGCTTGGGTAGGCTGAGCGCGCGACCTGCCCGACGCTCGTCAAAGGCGCCGATCCAGCAACCGCCCAGCCCCAACGCCACCGCGGCCAACAGGATGTGTTCGGCGGCGGCGGCTGTGTCCTGCAGGCAGTAGAGTTCGCGACCTCGCTGTCCATACCGTCCGGCTGACTGTTCGGGATCCGCACAGACGACGATGACAATCGGCGCCTGGGCGATGAATGATTGACCGTACGCAGCCGCAACCAACGCTTGGCGGTCTGCCAAATCGCGCACCACGTAAAAGTGCCACGGCTGGCGATTTCCCGCCGATGGCGCCTCAGTCGCAGCGGTCAGCAGCTGCTCCACCGTCTCGGGCGGCACGTCCACGGTTGGGTCAAAATCGCGAACACTATACCGACTCCCAAGAACCTGCCAAAAATCCATTCTGTTCCCTCCCTTGCTACGCATTTCGTATTGCGAATTCGCTGTCTCCCTACGCAGAAACGATCACTCAAACTGCCACGCCTTCAACTCAGGAATCAAATCGTGGGCCGTCATATCCAGATGAATGGGCGTGATCGACACGTAGCCGTTGGCCACGGCCCAGATATCGGTGCCGCCATCCAGGTGCCCACCGGGCGGTTCGCCGCCGATCCAATAGTACGGCCGGCCGCGGGGATCGCGGCGTTCCATGAGGACGTCACGATAGACCCGCCTGCCCAGCTCGGTTACGGCCACCCCGGCGATCTCGTCGGGCGGGCGACAGGGGACGTTCACGTTGAGGAACAAGCCCGGTGGCAATCCGCGCTCAATCACCTGACGAACGACCCGGAGCCCCACTTGGGCGGCAAAGTCAAACTCCTGTCTTTCGTAACTATCGAGTGAGACGGCGACCGCCGGCAGCCCGAAAATCACGGCCTCCATCGCCGCCGCCACCGTGCCCGAGTAGGTCACGTCGTGACCAAGGTTCGCCCCCTGGTTAATGCCAGAGACCACCAGGTCGGGCGCTTTGTCCAAGATGCCCAGCAAGGCCAAGGCTACGCAGTCGGACGGCGCACCGGTGGTGGTGTACGCTTCGACCTCACCCAGCAGATTGTAGGGAGTGATGCGCAGGGGCTTGTGCATCGTCTTGGTGTGCCCCGCCGCGGACCAGTTGTGGTCTGGAGCAAAGACGGTCACTCGGACGTGAGGTTTCAGGGCTTGCAACAACACTCGCAAGCCCGGCGCTTCAATACCATCGTCGTTGGTCAAAAGGATATGTGTCATGCGATCCCGCATCCTGACATCAAAGGAGCAGCACGTACAGACGCGTGCTGCTCCTCGCTAGGCGGTTCTGGATTCCCAAAAAAGATCCTACAACCGCTCATCTGCTCCCACGGCCATGGCGACCAGCCCGGTGATCACCTTCGGATAAAAGTCCGTGGACTTTTGCGGCATCTTTTCGCCCTTCTCAGAGCAGGCTTTCACCTCGGCCATGCGGGTCGGATTCATGATAAACACGCACTGCGCGTTCCCCTCATCCACGTTAGAAAGAGCCAAGTCCAGGTCGCGGTGGTATTCGATGTTCTCCTTGGCCTCCACTTGCTCCTCGCTGATGCCCATCACCCGCTCAATAAGCAGTTCGTGCAGGATGCTCACGTCGAGCATCCGCCATTCTTTGACACGGTCAGGCGCCAACTGGCGCATGATCTCGGGGCTCTTGAACTCTAGGAGATGATACGCTCCGTCGTAGAAGCCGATGCGCGGGGCCAAAGGAGTGGCCTCTGCGAGCGCCGCCTTGAGGGCCGCTTGATCGGCCATGGGGGTCGCTTCAAAGTATTCGGCGGCGGCGGACAGAATCTGGTCCGTTGTCTTGGCGAAATAGCTGTGCATCTCACGATGGGTGGGCAGGATAGTCAGTCCCGGATCATCCATGCTGACCAAAGTGACCATGCGATAGTTGAATCCAGCATTGGCTGGGGCGTCGGGATGATGCTCCCGCATCTCACGCCGGTAGTTGAGGGCGGTCTCATAGCGATGGTGCCCGTCGGCAATGATCAAGCCACGTTTGGGCGCCATCTCGGCGACCACACTGGCGATCACCTCCGGATCGGTGATCGCCCACATCTGCTGACGCACGTCCTTCTCAAAGAGCTCTCGCACATCAGCATCTGGCTCCCGATCGGTGATCGCCGCGTCGAACAGGGCGCTAATGCGATTCTCCGGGTCGGGATAGAGCATAAAGATCTGCCCAAAGTTGACCTCTGTGGCCCGGAGCAAATTCAGCCGGTCCACCTTGGGGCCGGAGTGCGTCCGCTCGTGGGGCAAGACGATCCCTTTGTTGAACTCGACCAACTCCAGGGCGGCGACAAAAGCCTTGCGGGTCAACTCTGTGCCGTCGGACAGGGTGAACGTCTGATGATAGGCGTAGAAGGCTGGCTTGGGGTCGCGGAGCAGATATCCGGCATCCATCCAAGTTCGGAAGTAGTCGCGGGCGCGGGTGTAGACGTTGCGCTCCGACGTGTCGCTTTCAAACTCCTT
>JASFTJ010000283.1:0-4555 GCA_050053615.1 Anaerolineae bacterium
CCTATTTTGCCAATCCGGAACTGATCAAGCATCAGTCCAGCCGTCCTTCACAGTGGGCCTCCTTCATCTGCTGCCGTCGCTAAGCCAATTGCCTTGTGCGCGCACAGATGCTATTGTCGAGAGTCCGGGCGCCGGAACAAGTTCAGAACAGTTCGAATCCAGCCGCCTGCAGGCAAAGATCTCATACGGATCGCAGTTTCCTCAGTTTGGCCCAAACGTTTCCTCGGCTATCTGGATAACCTCTCTCAGTGCAGCGTCTTGCTCCTGACTAAGCGGCGGCACCTCGTGGTCGGCAAGCAAGGCCAAGGCTTGTTCCTCGGCGTGTTCCACGATCCCTAGATGGCCAGACTTTTTCCACTGGGGCCAGCTGTCTCGTGCGGCCAATCCCATCTGCAACACCTCGCCACGCCGCAGATACCTGACGGTGTGTTTTTCGCTCATAAAGTTGCGAGTATCAGTCATCACTTCCCTGATGAGGTCTACCGCCAGCGCGTCCTCATTCACCTCAAAGCCCTGTCGGATACGCTCAACGCTGGAAAGGATTTCGTCGTCCATGGCCATTTGCACGAGACAACTATTTGCGCCTCCCTCCAACTGACCCACCCCCGATATTTCATCCGCGCCGGCCAACACCGGCAGAAGGGCGTTCAACGCTCGTTCGTAGCCATTCTGGATGTCCGGCGTGTGGGCATTGGTGCATAGACCGTACACATCCACCGGTAGTCCGTAGTGGTGGCCTATTTCCACAGTGGCAGCCGAGATCAAACCGAGTTCGGGGTTTCCCCACACCGAAAGTCCAGAGCGTGCATCCATGAGGCTGAGCCGCCCTTTGTAGATGATGGGGAGGTCTGGTGTCTCCAATCGTGCCAGAGTGAGAGCGGCCAACATCTCGGCATTCTGTTGTGTCAGCCCCCCGGCGATAGACATCGGTGCTGTCGCGCCCAGGATTGGGCAGGGGAGCGGGCCGAGGATTAATCCTTGGTGGGCGGCTTCGAGTATGGCCTCTACGATGCTGTCCGGAAAGGTGAGCGGACTGATGGGGGAAATGCCTATGGTCACGGCGCCATCGGGACAGGTGATGCGGACCATTTCTGCCACGGCTTGCACCTCGTGGGCCGTTTGCATGCTGGCCGCACGGATCGGCTTGGTGGTGTTGGCCAACGTGTCGTAGGTCATCCATAGTGCCGTGAGCTCCGGGCGAACATCCTGGGGGGTGTAGTGTGGCGTGATGCTGGAGACATTGGGCAGTGCGTCGAGCAACCGGGTTGCTTGGACAAGGTCCGCGCGGGCGGCAGGGCGGCGTGTGCCTGTGCGGGCCTCAGACACGTTCGGCACCCCACCCACGTTGTGGGCATACCAGCAATCTTTGCCTAGTTCGATGGCCTTTTCTGGATCGCGGCCCTGTAGTTTGATGGTGGCTGGCTGCTGAGCGACACACCGTTCAACCAAGTCTGCGGGCAGGAGGACTCGATCTCTTTCCACACGTGCCCCGTGGTCAGAAAGTAGTTCTCTGGCACCAGGGTGTGTCAGCACCACTCCCGTCTCAGCCAGAAGGCACAGCGTCGCATGATGAATCTGTCTTACACCTTCCTCGCCCAACACTCGCAAGCGGATCATCTTTTTCTCCTTCGAAGGGGTCTGGTCAGGAGACCTGTGCCGACGGTTCTGCTCATTGTCTGTAAATAGGGTAGAAACCCCTGCCTTTCAGGAGGCCGTTTTCAACACCGCAATGGCGGTTCGATCGTAGTGCCACTGTCTTGCCGGTAGAGCGCGAGGCTAAAGCCGTCGCGCTGAAAGGACAAAGCTCTGGCGGGCTGGAATCCAGCTCGAAGAGCTTTGCTCTTTCAGCCCGATGCTTCAGCGTCGGGTGACACTTTAGGCGACTTTCAGTCGCTTTCCAAGCTACCGGCTCTTAGCCGGTATCAGTTGACTTACTCCAGGCGTCCCTTGTACAGAAATTGCTGGTCGTAGAGCTGGCGCAAGGTCTGGAGGGTGTCGGCTTCGGATGGGAGCTTGTCGTCGCGCAAGCGGGTGATGCGGGCGAAGCGCAACGCCAGACCCGATTTGTACTGGCTGCTCTCCTGAATTTCGTTGAACAGCACTTCGACGACGACCTGGGGTTGGACAAAGACTGTGCTCCCTTTCCGGGCTCGCTCCAGGGCCAGCAGTCGCTCAGTCATGGCCTGGAACTCGATGTCCGTCAGTCCCTTAAAGGTCTTGCCCACGACGCGGTACTCATTCGTCTCCTCGTCGCGGACGGACAGGTGGTAGTTGGACAGCCAACCGTGCCGCCGTCCGTAACCCCAGTCGGCGGCGACGATGACCAGGTCCAGGCTCATGACGTGCTTGAGCTTGAGCCACGATTTTCCCCGCACGCCGGGGTTGTAGGCGCTGTCCAAGTCCTTGGCCACCAAGCCCTCGTGACCGTCGCGGTGTGCGGCCTCGGCAAAGGCCTCACCCTCATCTACCGTCTCGGGAAGTATGCGCTGAACTAGGTTCAGCCCTCCAGCCGCCGCCTCCAGCGCTGCCCAGCGCTCGTGGTAGGGGGCGTCTACCAGTGACTTTCCGTTGACATAAAGAGCATCAAACAGGTGAAGCTGGACCGGGATTTTGTCAAGGGCGGCGTCCACGGCGTGCTTGCGCCGGAAGCGGCGCATCAAGTGCTGGAAGGGCAGCGGACGGCCCTGGGCGTCCACGGCCACCGCTTCCCCATCGAGGACGGCTTCTTGGGCGGCCAGTTCATTCTGCACGGCAGCGACCACGTCGGGCAGGCTGGCGGTGACGTCGGACAGATTGCGAGAATAGACGTGCACACGGTCGCCTCGGCGATGGATCTGCACTCGTACGCCGTCGAGCTTGTACTCCAGGGCTATCTGTCCCTCGTAACGCTCAAAGGCCTCGGCTACGTCGTCGGTTGTCTGGGCGAGCATTGCCTTGAGCGGGCGGAAGAGGCGCACGGTGGCTTTCCTCAGCTTGGCTTCCCCTTCCGTCAAGGCTACGAGAGCCACCTCGCCCACATCGCCCCACAGCTGGTTGGCGCGGCGCACCAGCTGGGTCTTGACGCCCGCTGCCTTGGCGATGCCGTTCAGCATGATGCCCTCGCTGACCCCGTGACGCATCTCTCCGTAAATGGCTTTGGCCAGGTACTTGGCCTCGACCGCGGCAGCTCGCTCAAAGAGCCCTCGCACCAGAGCCTCCTTGCGAGCGCGAGAGCCCCGGCCCGCCGTTTCGGCAATTTCCTCGAAGGTGCGATAGACATCCAGGATGGTCAGTGCCGGCGGACGAGGGGCCTCGCTGCGAGCTTGCTCGAGCAGCAGTTGGATGAACTCTCCGCCATCCACCGCTTGAGCGGCTGCCGCATCGCGGGCGGCCGGGGAGGCGTCAGTCAGGTCGTTCAACACAGCGGTTACGGTCTTCCAGCTCACGTTCAGCGCCCGCTCATCCCACTCGGGAAAGACCTGGCCGATGGTCAGGCGAACAGCAGCTGGGATCTCTTTCGGCGAGAGCGCCTTCAAAAAGCCCGCCAGCAAGGCTGTCAACTCGCTGCGCTTGTTGGTTTGCTCCAGTTGCTCGCCCAGATGGGCCAGCGCGGCAAAAGTGGTTTCAGCCATCTGTCCTCCTGTTGGTTGTCGCAGAATAGGAGGGCTCACCTTCGGTGGTGATCAGGATGTCTGCCGAGCCCGATAGACATTTTTTACTTCCTGCTGACCATCAACCCCGGCTGGCACTGCCGGCAGAAATTGGTGGTTCGGCGGGCCCGCGTTACCTTGCTGAGGGCGCCGCCGCAGCGCGGGCACGGCTGATCAGCTTGGCCGTGCACGTCCAAAAAGTCGCGCACCTCTACGTCAATAGCTTCTCCCACGCGGTTGCGAAGTGTTTCAATGGCGTCGTTGAGCACATCGCGCATAGCTGTGTAGAGCTGTGTCACCTCCTCGTCGGTGAGACTGGGTCGGCGCCTAAACGGGTAGATGCCTGCCCGCCAGCAGATCTCGTCGGCGTAGGCGTTGCCGATGCCGGCCACAAAGGTCTGATTGGTCAGCACTCCCTTGATCTCACCCCGGTGGCGACGCAGGCGCTGGCGAAACACCGCCAGGGTCAGATCCGGATCGGTGGCTTCCGGTCCCAGGTCCACATAGGTAGGAACCTGGGTCAGGTTGTCAGTCAGGTACACCTTTCCCATGTCTTTGGCGTCGTGGTAGCATAGTTCGTGTCCATCGGCCAGGTGAAGGACCAGGGCATCACGGACCCAGCGGCGGAGAGACTGGCCGTAACGGATCCGCCCTGCCAGCATGGGGCTGATGACCAGTGTGGCTCCGCTGTCCAGTGGCAGTAGCAAGAACTTGCCCCGGCGACCTATGTCTATGAACCGGCGCTCCACCAAATGATCGGCCGGATGGCCGCCCAGCAGGTTGCGCACCACGAGGGGGCGGCGCACCTGGGCGGAGGCAATGGGCACGTCCACGACGTGCATCGCCAGGAACTCGCGGATCACTTCCAGGTCCGGCAGTTCAGGCATGGCCTGCTTCCCAAGCTATTCGTCGACGTGACCCAGCCG
>JASFTJ010000284.1:0-4547 GCA_050053615.1 Anaerolineae bacterium
TCTCTCTCCGGCAACTGGGATGCGCAGCGGCAGTGCTGTGATCGTCCGCAAGTTGGCTGTGATTTCCTCGCCCTGTTGCCCATCACCCCGTGTCGCGCCCAGCGTGAACACACCGTCGCTGTAGTGCAGCACGACCGTCAGGCCATCGATCTTGGGCTCGACCACGTACGCTGGCTCCGTCTGGTCCTCTGGGAGTAGCCGCAGAAAGCGGTCGCGCCAGGCTCGCAGCTCGTCTGGATTGAAGGCGTTGGTCAGGCTGAGCATGGGGCTTGGATGCTCTACGGTGGTGAACTCGTCCCGCACCTCGCCGCCTACCCTCTGCGTCGGCGAGTCGCGTGTGATCAGTTCGGGATGCGCCTCTTCCAACTCCTGGAGCTCCCGGTACAGGGCGTCGTAGGCATCGTCGCTGATGATAGGGGTATCCAGCACGTAGTAGAGATAGCTGTGATAGTTGATGCGCTCGCGCAATTCCTCGATCCGTCGAGTTACGTCCATGGTTCAGGCCTCCTTCAGGTCGTGCAACAAGCCAATGATGATGGTGTTATTGTATCATGGATCAAACATATCGGCAATGCGGGTATGTTTCCTAATTTCTGAAAGCTATGGTAATCTCCCTCTAACGTGTTGGTAACGTGGGAGGAAGTCCTCACCTACCCCGCCCTGCGGGCACCCCCTCTCCTCTCCCGAATTTCGGGAGAGGAGAGGGGGCCAGGGGGAGGGAGAGGGTCAGTCAGCACTCTCCAAAATCCTATCAACGCTCAACAGCGGGACTATCCAAGGCTAATGATTCTACCTCGAAAATAGCAGACCGGGCTCCGCTTTTCGTCCTTGGTGGTGTGCCAAGGAACGTGTTGACTACTGAAAACGTCTTGACCACAAAGGACACCCAGAGCAAAAAGTACAGAAAAGAAAGAAGAACATTGAATGGCTTCGTGTCCTTTGCGTGCTTTGTGGTCGGAAAGCCTGTTCTTTCAGGGCAGCCAGTGTAGTCGCATTTCTGGCGCCTTGGACAGGGCCTTGACTGACAAATCCTTTTGGACACGGATTCACACAGATTTCATGACTGCCCTGAAAAAAGGGCAGTCAAGAGAAAACGGGTACCGTATGTTGTGTGCGCGCAAAGCGCGCACACAACATACACCCCTTTCCCTCGCTGAAAAGACCTTTTTTCAGCGGAGCCTCTAATATCTAGTCTCTAATTCTTCCCCGGGCCAGTGAGGCGAAAATGCCGCCTACACACAGCGCGGCAAAGACCACAAAGGCTGTCTTTGTGCTGGTGAGGAACAGCGGATAGAGTTCGGGTGTAATCTCTACGCGACCGATGTACAGGGCGAACAGCAGTGTGGCGATGCCCATGCTGAGCATCTGCCCAATGAGGCGCATCGTCCCCAGCATGCCCGATGCGATCCCGTAGAACTTTCTTTCGACTGCCCCCATGATGGCGTTCATATTCGGGGAGGAGAAAAGGGCAAAGCCAAAGCCCAGGAGGATCAGGCGGGCGATAATGGCCCACAACGGCGTCGCTGGGCTCACAAAGATGAGGGACCCCAGCCCTGCGGCGGTCAGCCCCATGCCCAATGAGGCGACGATCCGCGGTTCGATCCGGTCTGAAAGCCAGCCCGCGGCTGGGGAGAAGGATGCCTGAACGATTGGCTGTGCGATTAACACCAGGCCCGCCTGTTGGGGCCTGAGGGCTTTGATGTACTGGAGGTACAGGCTCAGGAGAAACGATACAGCCGAACTGGCGCTGTAGTTGAGCAAAGCCGCCAAGTTGGAAAAAGCAAAAGGTCGATTGTTCGTCAAGAGACTGAGGTTGAGGACGGGATTCCTGGTGCGCATTTCCCAGGCTACAAATGCCCCCAGTCCCACCAACCCGAGCAGGATCAGACCCGCTCCGACGAGCTCTGGCAGCCGCGAAAAGCCGTACATCAGCGCCACCAGGGCCACGGCATAGATGACGGATCCTGTCAGGTCAAAAGATTCGCCCCGTGCCTCGGCCCATTCCCCTCTCAGCCGCCACAGCACAAAGCCGATGATGAGCAAGCCTAGCGGCACGGTTGCGAAAAAGATACTTCGCCAGCCCAAGTTCTGGGTCAGAAAGCCGCCAAGGAAGGGGCCAAGAGAAAGACCGGTGTAGACGGCAGCCACGTTGATGCCCAGAACCCGTCCCCGCTGCCCCGGGGGAAACACCGAGGTGAGGATCGCCACGCCAGTGCCAAAGATCATCGAGCTGCCAATGCCCTGTACGACCCGCGCGGCAATCAGCATCGGAGCGGACATAGACAGGCCCGTAAGCAGCGATCCGATCGTGAACAGTGTGGTGCCGTAGGTAAAGATTCTTTTTCGACCGTGGATGTCGGCCAGTCGGCCGAACGGAACCAAGAACATGGCCGCCGCCAGGAGATACGAAGTTGGTATCCAGCTCAGGAGTACGGCATCCATGGAGAACTCGCGTCCGATGGATGGCAGCGCCACGTTGGTGGACGAACCCATGAAGGGCGTGAGGAACGAAGCTAGGGTTGCGGCGATCAATGTAGCTGTCTTTGAACTCTGATTCTTCATTGTCTCCCCCAAAGTATTCACGATGGTTAAATTCGCAAGCGTACGGCCGGCTATCCGTGGAGTGTGCGGTATCTAGTATTCAAGCTTCCGCGTTCCCCGCGCGCATGCGTTCATAGTCCTGGCGGGTGTCCACGTCCGCGAGAATCGCCGGGTCTTTGACCTCCACCCACTCGATCTGTTCCCGGTGACGGTCCAAAAGCTCACGCCCTCCCTGGTCGCCTTCCACGGCCAGCAGTTTGGGGAAAAACGCTCGGTCAAATAGCACTGGATTGCCGCGCTGTCCCCGAAAGGCCGGTGCGACGATGGGCGCGCCCGAAGCGCGGTAGCGATCCACCAGTACTCGGATCAGGTCCGGTGTGAGCGCCGGCTGGTCGGCCAGCACAATGATCGCGGCTTTGCTCTCTGGATTCAGGGCCAGGAGCCCCGCTCGCAGCGAGGTGCTCAGCCCTTCGGCCCACGCCTTGTTGACCACGATGTCTACCGGCAGGCCGGACAGGGCGCGTTCCACTGCGTCGGCTTGGGCGCCAGTCACGACGACCACCTGTGCCAGTCCGGCTGCGCAGACAGCTGCGGTTACCCGGCGGACCATGGGCTGTCCATCAATCGGCAGTAGTTGCTTGAGCTTTCCCATCCGCGTCGCGGAACCCGCAGCCAGCACGATGGCTGGGACTTGAAGCAAGGTCTGTGCTTTCTCTATCACAGTCGTGAATTGTATCATGAAACTCTACTCGGCACAAAACTGGTTGTCTGCAACTTGCGGCTTGGTCTGCCAGCCGGTATAATGTGAGTATGGATGTGAAAGGGCAGGTCTTGCTCATCAACCCTTGGATCTATGATTTTGCCGCCTATGATCTCTGGATCGAGCCGCTGGGTTTGCTGACGATTGCCGCTGTATTGCGGGATAACGGCTATGGCGTCACTGTTGTGGATTGTCTGATTCCTCATGCTGACGCACCCAGACGAAAGCCTGACGGGTCCGGCAAGTTTTTCAAGACCTTGGTGGCAAAACCGGAGCCTCTTGCGCATGTGCCTCGCCACTATGGGCGCTACGGATTGCCCCTTGCACAGTTCGATGCCGCGCTGGCCGCTGCTCCGTCCCCCGATGTGGTGATGCTTACCTCGGGCATGACCTACTGGTATCCCGGCACGATCGAGGCGATCCGGCGAGTGCGAGTGCGCTTTGGTGAGGCGCCGGTGGTCCTGGGCGGCGTGTACGCCACGCTCTGCCCGGATCATGCCCGGCAGCACTCCGGCGCGGATCAGGTCATCGTCGGGCCGGGGGTCGTCGCTGCGCTGCGCTTTGCCGACGAGGTGACCGGCCACGACTCGCAGCCGGAACGGTACGCCGATGCCCGCGCCTGGCTGCCGCCAGCCCACGAGTTTCCTGTCAGCGGCGTGGGAACCGCCTCCGCTGAAGGCAAGCCGCCGGCCCACGAGTTTCCTGTCAGCGGCGTGGGAGCCGCCTCCGCTGAAGGCAAGCCGCCGGCCCACGAGTTTCCTGTCAGCGGCGTGGAAGCCGCCTCCGCTGAAGGCAAGTCGCCGGCCCACGAGTTTCCTGTCAGCGGCGTGGGAACCGCCTCCGCTGAAGGCAAGCCGCCGGCCCACGAGCTGGTGCCGCGTCCCTTTGCGGGGCTGATCACGTCCTGGGGATGTCCCTACCGCTGTACCTACTGCGCCAGCCATCGCTTGCAACCGGAATTTGTGCGGCGCGATCCGGCTGCCGTCGTGGGCGAAATCGCCGCCTGTGCCCGGCGTGGCATTCGCCATTTTGCCTTCTATGATGATGCGTTGCTGCTGGATGCCGGGCGGCACATCGCGCCGATTCTAGAAGGGGTTCTGGCACGGGGCCTGGATGTCCATTTTCACACGCCCAACGGCATCCATGCGAGCGAGATCACCGCCGAGCTTGCGGTTCTCATGTGGAGAGTCGGTTTTGCCACGCTGCGGATCTCGCTGGAGACACTCAACACGGCTCGCCAGCGAGC
>JASFTJ010000285.1:0-4540 GCA_050053615.1 Anaerolineae bacterium
TGGCCAAGCAAGAGGAAGAGATCTTTGTTCCGGATCGGATCGATCCGGTGAGGTTGCCCCGGGCGTCGGAGGGCCTGTACCTGATGCAGCGCATCCGCGACGAGGCACACCGCTTTGCCGTGACCTATCATCGCCGCTTGCGCAGGAAGCGAACCGTCACCTCTATATTAGACGACGTGCCGGGCATCGGCCCCAAGCGGCGGTCGGCGCTGCTGAAGCATTTCGGTTCGATTAAGGCCATCCGCCAGGCCAGCGTGGAGGAGTTGGCCGCCGTGCCGAGCATGACGCGCAAGGCGGCGGAGCAAGTGAAGGGAAGTTTGTAAGGGGGTAAGGGAACGTGGGATCACCTGGTTGACGGCCTTGAGGACGGGGCCAGCGCGTTGAGATTTGCACCCTGGCCCAACCCGGAGGAGAGAGCGGATCATGCACATCACAACCCCTGGCCGCGTCCTGAGCGGGTTACTAAGAAACTTGTTCGCCGAGGTCTCCCGACCGAGGCGTTGGGGGCTCGGTCAGAGACCTCGCCCAACAAATATTTTATCACATAGCAGATGAGGGGTCGAGGTGTGTTCCAATGAGACCGGGCCAATCGTTGAGATTGGCCCGGTCTTAAACTCTCACTCGGTCAGAGCCTCGGCGATTCTCTCCAAGAACTCGACGACGGCCTGGATGATGGCTTCGAGGACGTTGTCCGGCTCTTCGGACGTCGGCTCCTCGGTGGGCGTCGGCTCGGCGTCGGGTGTCGGTTCGGCGGTGGGCACGTCCACCGGCGGAGCCTCTCCCTCACGGACCTCGTAGGCGACACCGTCTAGCACAACGATGACGTGCTCGCCCAGGGCAAAGTAGCGACCCCAGTCGGGATGGGCGGCGATCAAGTCAAAGTAGTCATCCCCGCCAAAGCTCACCGGCACGGCCTGCATCTTGTCGGAGTCGAAGGTGGTGTCGGTCCAGGCGCCCTCGTGCAAGATGAAGGTCTTGTCGCCCACGTAGCGGACCGGACTGACCTCGTAGCCGTATTCGTCGGTCTCGCCGCCCAGCCCCTGGGGGGCTGCTGGCGCTTCGGCCTCAGAAAGTGACTTTTCATCGGCGCTCCGCTCCACAGCCTGTGCGCCAGATGTAGGCAGCGGTGAAGCTGTGGCCTGGACGACGGCCTCCTCCGCAATCTCGGTCCGACCCTCTTCGCGCAGCGCCCGTTCGGTCTCTTCCACCAGAAACGAGGTATAGGGCGTGATGATGCCGTAGCGGATGGAGAGTTCCACGATTTCGTCCACCAGCTCGTCCGCCTCGCCATGGAGCCGGATCTGTTGCAGTAGGTAACCGATCTTGCGCGTGGCCCACAGCCGGGCGATGAACTCCTCGCCGCCTTGGCGCTGGAACCGCACGTCGTCGTACTCGAACTCTTGAAGTCGGTCGTTCACCTCACCGCTGAGCGTAATGGTCGTGTCGCCTCCGTCACGATAGCGGCCTACGACGATCAGTTGCGTTCCGGCAAAGAGGTCGGGCAGGGGGTAGGGATAGACATCGGTCACATCCACCCGCCCAAAATCGATCTCCAGGTCGGCCAGCAGCGGCGTGCTGACCTTGGCGTAAAAGGCCGACACTTTCTCGTCGATGGCTTCTTCGGGGCGGACATAGCCGCTGGCGCCCCGGTGGTTCCGGGCAACCGTGTCCAGCAGCGTGGTGTTCACGTCATAGCCTACGCCGAAGGGAAAGATGCGGACGTTCTCCGGCGCGGCATCGCCCACGTTGTCGATGATGCGGTCCACGTCCAGCTCGCCGACGGTGGGCAGGCCGTCGGTCAAAAAGATCAGGATCGTCGGTCGATCGGCATCGGCCATGGTCAGGGCTTCCAGCAGGGCGCGGTTGATATCGGTCGATCCGTTGGCCTCCAGCCGATCCACAAAATCGCGAGCCTCCCCTCGCTCGTCGGCCCAGACCAGGTCACGGGCGTAATGGCGAGTGCTGGTGCTGAAGGCGATGATGTTAAAGCGATCCTCGTCGTTCAGGTTGTCCAACACGAACCCCAAGGCTTCCTTGGCCTGCTCGATCTTTTCGCCGCGCATCGAACCCGACACGTCCAGGACCAGGATCACGTCCTTGGCAATGACTCGCTGGGTGTCCACCTCAACTTTGGGCGCGGCCAGCAGCAGGAAAAAGCCATCGCTCCGCTCATCGGGCTGGTAGCTCAGCAGATTGACCCCCACGTCCTCGGGCGAGACGGTGTAGTAGAGCACAAAGTCGCGGTCGGGTTTGACATCGTACTCCTCATAGCCGACCATGGCGTTGTGATCGCCGCGCCGCTCAATGTCCACCCGGTGGCTGGGGCTATAGATGGCCTTCAGCGGCTCCTTGCTGCGCACGGTGACATTGACCACGACCTCCTCCAGGGGCCGGGGCGAGAATTTTTCGGTGTTCAACGGGTAGACGTACTCGACCAAGCCGTTGTCCACCTCCAACACTTGACTGTATTCGATCTCGACGCGCCGCTCGCCGCCGGCGGGGATCGGATAGATGCTGGCCTGGAAGGCATCGCGGCCCACGTACTCTAGCAGGGCCGGGTCGCGCCGCCGCCGGACAATATCCTCATAGATGCGGCGCGCCTCGTCCCGCTCCAGGACCTGGCCTTCCAGCTTTTCCCCATCCACCCACATGGCAAACTCGCTGATGGCCGCTCGCTCCGCGTCGGGCAGGGGAAAGATGTAGGTGCCCTCGACCTCAAAGTTGGCTTCGTTGACAAACACTTGGTCGACGCGGGTAGTCGCCACCTGGTCCTCGATGGTGACCGTGACGCGATGGTACTTGATGGTCAGGTAGGGCACGTCGTAAGGGGGCTCGGGGATAATGATGCCGTCGGCCTGGGCCGGGACCGCCGGGACAAGCAACAGGGCCAAGAGCACCAGCATGCCAAACAGGGTTCGAGTTCGCTTGTGATTCATTGCTTACCTCCTCCTGAAGCGTCGTTTGCTATCACACCTTAAAGACGTTAGAGATAAGCCCAAGGTTCCGGGTAAGATTGGTGAGCAAGCGTTCGTCCCAGCCTAGAATGCAAAAGGGTCCGGTTTCGGCTGAAACCGGACCCATGCCCCGCCTTTCTCATTACTCACTCCAAGCGCTTCTCCCGCGGCTGAATACCCCAAGAGGCAAGTTCAGCCAGCACGTTCCGTACCAACACGTCCACGCTTGCCGCCACGGCAGTGCTCAGCTCCAATCCCACCCCCAGCGACTCGACCTGCACGCCCCAGAATACCACCTCATCGGGCAGATAGCCTTTGAGCATCGCCACGGCCAGCAGCTCTTGCAGCCCCGTCTGAGGGAGCGAGATCCCAACCGCGTCCATAAAGGTCGCAATCTCGCCTCCAGTCAGACGGACCAGCGCACCGGGTGATTCTCTAACTGGCACGGCATCCACCACCACCAGCCGCGATGCGTTCTCAAGGTAGGGCAAGAGATCCAGGCCCAGGGTTCCACCATCGACGATCCGGATCCCCCGTGGAAACTCGTACAGTGCCTGTAGGCGCTCGATCACCCGGACACCCACCCCCTCGTCGCGGAGGAGGATGTTGCCCAAACCCAGCACCAAGGTTTCACTCATCGCGCTCCCCCGACACGACGCCGGCGCGCGCGATCTCGCGGAGGACCTGGATCGGTGACGTGCACCGCGCAGGGCATGCAGGGATCGAAAGAGTGGATGGTGCGCAGGATCTCGATGGGCTGCCTGGGGTCGTGCACCGGCGTTCCCAGCAAGGCGGCTTCATACGCGCCGCGCTGCCCCTTTGTATCACGGGGCGAAGCGTTCCAAGCGCTGGGCACAATGCACCGGTAGTTGGCGATCTTGCCACTTTTGATGCGCACCCAGTGGCACAGTGCGCCACGAGGGGCCTCTGTCCAACCCCAGCCCATCGTTTCCTCGGGCCAGGTTTGGGGGTCCCAATACCTGCTCTCGTGGATACGCGAATCGCCCTGACCTACGCTTGCGGCCAGTTCGTCCACCCAGTCGCCCACCTTCTCGGCGAGGACTGCCGTCTCGATGCCGCGGGCCACCGTACGGCCCAGCGTCGAGAAAAGAACCTCCGGCCCCGCCTCCAACTTGGTCAGGAACGCATCTACCCAAAACTTGACCCGCTCGTGTCCCCTGGCGTAGGCGATCAGCATCCGCGCCAGCGGGCCGACCTCCATCGGCGTGTCGTCGTAGCGGGGCGCCTTGATCCAGTGGCCCTGGCTGATCTCCAACGACTCACATGGCAGCTCGGGGCCGGTGTACTTGGGCCCCGTCTGCTCATCCGAGGAGTACCCGGAAGCGTTATCACCATCGTGTTTGAACCGGGAGTGCATGACGTACCCGGTGATCTTTTGCTGATCCACCCGGTGGACCACACTCAGTTCTTTGTCAAGGATGATGCCCTGTGGCAAAAAGAGGTCGTCCGAGTCGTCGCTGCCATTGCTGGACGTCATGGGAAAGTCGCCGTAGGCCAGGTAATTGCCCAGCCCGCCACCGTGGTCAGCCCACTCTTTGTAGACTGAGGCCACCAGCAGCAAGTCG
>JASFTJ010000286.1:0-4536 GCA_050053615.1 Anaerolineae bacterium
GAGCTGCAGGTTCGATTGCAGCTCAAGACGCGCTACCTCATGTTGGGCGAGGTCTCTGACCGAGCCCCCAACGCCTTGGTCGGGAGATCTCGGCGAACAAGGTGAGGTCAAATTGATGGCCTATTTAGGCCCATATGCACTAGCTTTCGGTATTGTTCGTGGAACAGAAGTGCACGGTTCGATTACAACTCAAGGCGCGCTACCTACCTTTTGTGGTAGGTTTGTTGTTGCTGCTGCAACTGCTCGTCCCCTACAGGGGCTGGATGATCCTGCTGGTGGGCATGGGGGGCGCCTGGTTGCTGAGCCATCGCTGGGCGCGATCGCTGGCCCGGGGGCTGGAGCTCACCCGGGAGATGCGCTACGGCTGGGCGCAGGTCGGCGACCGGCTGCAGGAGCGTTTCACCTTGGCCAACCGGGGCTGGGCGCCAGCCACCTGGGTGGCGATTCTCGATCAGTCTGATCTGCCCGGCTACAACACCAGTGCTGTGAAAGGGGTGGGGGAGCGGGCCGTCATCCACTGGTTCGAAGAAGGGGTCTGCAATCGCCGTGGCCTCTACACCCTCGGCCCCACCAGCCTACAAACCGGCGACCCCTTTGGTTTCTACGCCGTCACCCTGGAGTATCCTACGTCGGTGACCATGATGGTCATGCCCCCGGTTGTCCACCTGCCGAGCCTCGACGTGGCGCCAGCGGGACGTGCGGGAGAAGGTCGCCACCGGACGCGTGCCTTGGAACAGGACCTAAGCGTCGCCAGCGTGCGCGAGTATGCGCCCGGCGACAGCCTGCGCCTGATCCATTGGCCCACCACCGCCCGCCGCGACGAGCCCTTCGTGCGCACCTTTGACAGCACGCCGTCCAGCGACTGGTGGATCTTTTTGGACATGGATCGTCGCGTGCAGGCCGGCGAGGGCCAGACGTCCACAGAGGAGCATGGCGTCATCCTGGCCGCCTCCCTGGCGGAGCGGGGGCTGCAAAGCGGCAAAGCCGTGGGGCTGGCCGCCCAGGGCGCGGACCTGGCCTGGCTGCCGCCTCGCCTTGGGGCGGACCAGCGCTGGCAAATCCTCCGCGCCCTGGCCCTGGTCGAGCCCGGCCAGCGCTCGCTGACCACCTTGCTGGCCCGCGCTCGCCCGTCCGTGAAGGGGCGCAGCGGCCTGGTGATCATCACCCCTAACCTCGGAGGAGCCTGGCTGGAGGCCATGGCCTTCCTGATGCGGCGGGGCGTGGTGCCCACGGTCCTCCTGCTCGATGCCGCCGCCTTTGGCGGGGAAGGAGACGCGGGCCACGTCGTGGCTACGCTGGAGGCGATGGACGTCAGCTACTACCTCATCACGCCCGATCTGCTCGACCGCCCCGAAATCCGGCCCGGCCGGATCGGCCATTGGCGGCAGACAGACCGGGGCCGGTGGGAGCCCAAGTTCAATCCCCGTGAGCTGGCCTGGAGGTCATTGACCTGATGGAGCGCTTGGCGTCGTGGATCGGGCCTCGCGTACGGCGGCAGGCGGTGCTGCCCCTGCTGCTGCTCTTGCTCCTGCTCGGCAGCGTCGTCCAAGGCCTGGCCGCTGCCATTCGCGGCATCGAGCCCGACTTTCTGTGGCCCCTCGTTTGGCTTGGCTTCCTCTGGGGCTGGGCGCTGGGCCGCTCGCGTTGGCCCGGCTGGCTTCGCGCCGCACTGAGCCTGATCGTGGGAACGGCGCTCCTGGTCGTGCGCGTCGGAGAGTTGGGCGGTGCATTGCTCGCTCTGTTCGAGGGGCTGGCCGGCGCCCTGTGGCAACTGGCCCAGGGGCAGATGCCGCCCGACCTGGCGCCCCTCCAGGCTGTATGGGGCCACCTCGTCGGCGGGCTGCAAGCTCTGGGTGCCCGGCTCTATACTTGGCTGCAAGGCCTGGCTGGGGGACAACCTCTTTTCGACCCTGTGCCCCTCGTCTTTCTGTGGGGCCTCGCGGCGTGGGGCGCCGTAGTCTGGGTCGGATGGGCCTTTCGGCGGCGCGCCCCCACCCTTTGGACTGTCGCGCCGGCCGCCGCCCTGCTAGCCGTGGCCCTGGCCTACGTGGGCGGGCCGGCGGTCTACCTGCTGCCCGTGCTCGGCTCGACCCTGGTTCTGAAGGCATGGCTGGGGCACGAGCGCCGCAGGCGCTCGTGGGAGCAGGAAGGCATCTCCTACGCCGCACGAGTCCGGGCCAATACGATCTGGCTGGCCGCTGGCCTGTCGCTGGCGCTGATGGTGGCTTCGGCCATCACCCCCTCGATTTCCGTGTACCGCATCGCCGAGTTCGTGGGCAGCCTGCAGGAGAACCGGGCCGGCGAAGAGAAGGTGGCCCGGTCGCTGGGGCTCGAGTCGCAGTCCGAAGCCGCGCCGGCCTCGCTGCACATCCTCGACGCCCGGCGCTCGCCGGGGCTGCCGACTCGTCACCTGATCGGCTCCGGGCCAGAGCTCTCCGAGCGGGTGGTGATGCTCATCCGCCTCGAAGCCCTCGATGTGGGCGAGACGCAGGACGACCCGGCGCTGACGGAGACGAGATACCGCTGGCGCGGGTTGACCTACGGCACCTATTCTGAGCGGGGCTGGTCGGCGCACTATGCGACCAAAGTCAGCTACGAGGCCGGTGAGACCGCCCTATCCGACGCCAGGCCGGCGCGTCGGCTCTTGCGCCACCAGGTGCGCCTGGTGGGCGGGCAGCACGAGTTGCTCTTTGTCGCTGGATTCTTGGTCACAGCCGACCGCGACTTCCAGATCGCTTGGCGGGCGCTCCCCGGCGAGGATCATCCCGGTGACGTCTTTGGCGCGATGGTCGAGGCAACCCGTTACCGGGCCGACGCGCTGCTGCCCGTCGTCGGTCAGGCGAACCTGCGCGCCGCCGGCCAGGACTATCCCGACTGGGTGGCGGAAAGCTATCTGGCCTTGCCCGAGAGCGTGCCCGATCGCGTGCTGGCCTTGGCCCGCGATCTGACGGCCGCCGAGGTCACCCCCTACGATCGGGCGCTGGCCATCGAGCGCTACCTGCGCCGGTTCCCCTACACCCTCGACCTGCCCTCGCCGCCGACCGACCAGGACATTGTCGATTATTTTCTCTTTGACCTGAAACGGGGGTATTGCGACTACTACGCTTCGGCTATGGTCGTCCTGGCCCGGGCGGCGGGCTTGCCGGCGCGCTTGGTGACGGGGTATGCCTCGGGGACCTACGACAAGGCCGAGGGGCGCTACGTCGTCACCGAGGCGGACGCGCACGCCTGGCCCGAGATCTATGTTCCGGGATACGGCTGGATCGAGTTCGAGCCGACGGCTGGCCGACCCAAGCTGGAACGGCCGGCGGCGGTGGACGTGCCCGACGTACCCGAAAGCGACGCACCACCAGAGCCGATCACGGCCCACCGCGTCCGCGTAAAGTGGGCCTGGTGGCTGGGCGTGGGAGGCGGATTGCTCCTGCTGGGGCTGGGCAGCGTCGTGGTCTGGCTGCTCGTCGACGCCTGGCGTGTGCGGCACCTGCCGCCACAGCAGGCCATTGTGGACATCTACCAGCGTCTCCACCGCTACGGGCGCTGGCTGGACGTCCTCTCGCGGCCGGGGGATACCCCCCACGAGTTTGCCGAGGCGTTGGAGTTGCGGGTCGCGGACCTGGCAGAGAGCCGGCGCTGGGGCGCGCCCCTCCACGCCGCCCCCGGCGAGATAGACTGGCTGGCCGAGTTGTGCACGCGCGCCCAGTACAGCAGACACAAGCCAGAAGCCGCCGAGAAAGGCCGAGCCATCCAGGCCTGGGACCGATTGCGGCGGCGAATGTGGTGGGCGCGCGTGCTCACCTGGGTTCCTGAGTGAACACTACAACGAATTTGGAAGACAACGAATTGCTGGTTGATGGGTAGGAACTGTGACCAAACTTGTGCATCCTGAACTCAGTTACGAGGTGCGTGGCGTGCTCTTTGACGTCTATAATTCCCTTGGTCCCATGCTCAAAGAAGAGTACTATCAGGATGCCGGTGCACTTGGCCTGGAAAAACGAGGTATTGCCTGCGCGACAGAAAAAGCCTTCGAGGTCTATTATCAAGACGAGCGTGTTGGTCTGTACTACGTGGACGTGTGGATTGAGGGAGGCAAAATTCTACTTGAACTCAAAGTTGCGCCTGCCATCGAGCCGGTTCACAAGGCACAGGCCATCTCGTACTTGAAAGTCACCGATGCCGACCTGGCGATTGTCGTTAACTACGGTGACGCTTCCCTCGTGGATGAGCGGCAGCCTAACTCTTTGCGCGACAGACACCCCGAGTTTTCGTGGCAGCCTCGGCCTGTGGCCCAAAACTTGCTTTATCCGGACCTGGTAGCTGCGATCCAGCGGGACTGTCATCGAATTCATTTCATCCTGGGCCCCGGATTCTTGCATCAAGTTTACCGGCGAGCAACCATGATCGAGTTGCGCCACAGCAACCTCAATTGCGACTGTGTCAAGCACCTACCTGTGGAATACGAGGGGCACCTGCTGGGCTTTCAACCTGTTCGTCTGATTCGAGTGGGGGACAAAGTGCTGTTGGCGACCTTTGCCTTGC
>JASFTJ010000287.1:0-4488 GCA_050053615.1 Anaerolineae bacterium
CTGGGTGTTTCCCAAGGGTGATCATCTGTCGGTGGGCATCGGGCGCTTCCGGCCAGGCCGGACCAATCTGAGCAGTGTGCTGCGGCGCGAGATGCATCGCCTGGGCATCGAAATGGATGGTGTGAAGCTGCGCGGCCATCCATTGCCCTGCTACCAGGCGCCGCCGTGGCCTTTTTGGCGGGGACGACCCCAGGAACGACTCACGACCCGCCGCTGCGTCCTTGTGGGCGATGCAGCAGGGTTGGTCGACCCGCTGGTGGGGGAAGGCATCCGTTACGCCATCCGCAGTGCGCGCCTGGCGGCAGAAGCCATTGCGCACGATGATCTGGCGGGCTATGAGCAAACGATATGGCGTGAAATCGGCCATAGCCTGGCAACCGCGGGCTTGACAGCGAATGTATTCTACCGCTGGCCCGGACGATGTTTTCGGCTGGGCGTGAGCAACCCGGCGACGATTCGCCACTTGGTGGGTCTGCTGTCGGAGCAGGCCAACTATCAGGGCATTGGGCGACGCGTGATCGCGGCGACTGCCCGTTGGCTGCTAAACAGAAGAAAGGGTGAAAGACGATGATCCAAGTTCGAGACTTCCGTGATGTAGAAGCCCAGCCGGCCCTCGACGGAGTGACCATGCGCGTGGTCATTGGGCCGGATGAGGGAGCGCCGGTTTTTAACATGCGCGTATTTGAAGTGCAACCCGGTCACGCTTCGCCCCACCACAACCATTGGTGGGAGCATGAGGTCTTTGTGCTGTCGGGTCAGGGCGTAGTCAGGACGGACGACGGGGACAAGCCCATCAGGCACGGCAGCACGATCTTTGTGCCGGGCGGCGAGATGCATCAATTCCAGAACACCGGCGACGACGTGCTGCGCTTCCTGTGTCTGGTGCCCCAGGAGTGGCTGCAAGAGTTCAAAAGGCGAGAGCCATGAGCCCACCCTCGAACGCTCGTGCCGGGTCCGTCGTCCCGCGCAGTCCCCTGCTTCGCCAGTTCCCTTTGGGGATGTGCCGGGCTACAGGACAGGCCTGCATTCAAGGGATGGTCCAACATCGGGCACAGCCTAGCAGCGACGCGGACTATGGCCGCTGGGAACTTTAGGGGTGACGGTGCGCATCGGCTTGCTGACCGGCCCGGTGGGCGTGGGCAAGACTACCGTCGCCGAGCGCGTGGTGAGTCTGGCGCAGAGACGGGGGCTGACCTGCGGCGGATTGTTGGCCCCGGCGATGAAAACCAGCGCCGGTATTTGGGGCGTGGACGTCCGCAACGGCGAGCGTCGGGTGCTGGCCCGCGTGGACCGGGACCTGGGGGGCCCGACTGTCGGTCCCTACTCCTTCGACCAGGCATCGCTGGAGTGGGCCGTCAGCGTCGTGGAGAGGGCCATCGGCGCCTGCGATCTGCTCGTCGTAGACGAAATCGGCAAACTGGAGCTGTGGCGCGGCATCGGCCTGGCGCCCCTGCTGCCTCTGCTGTCCGCAGGTGAGACGAGTCGAGCACTGGTCGTGGTCCGTGATTCGCTGCTGACCGAGTTGCAGGCCCGGCTGGGAAGCATCCAGCAGATTGTGTTCGAAGTCAGCCAGGAGAATCGGGAGGAAATCCCCGGTCATATCCTGGGACTTTTTGGTACAAGGCGTTCAACCGATGAGATTTGATGAGGAGGTATGGTATGGCAAGCATTCAGATGGGGGACAAGGCGATAGCTTTCGAGCTGCCGGGCGTGGACGGCAAGATCTACTCGCTGTCCGGTGTCGCCGGCGGTCAAAAGGCCACAGCGGTGGTGTTCATGTGCAACCACTGCCCCTACGTGTTGGCCTGGCTGGACCGGCTGATCAGCGTTGCGGAGGATTATGCCAGGCGGGACGTGGCCTTTGTTGGCATTAACGCCAACGACGCGGCCAAGTATCCAGCCGACAGTTTTGAGAACATGCAGAGATTGGCGAAAGGGCAAGGGCTGCCCTTCCCATACCTGCACGATGAGACCCAGGAGGTGGCCATGGCCTACGCTGCCGAGCGCACACCGGAGATCTTTCTTTTTGACGCCGATCTCAAGCTGCGCTACCACGGCGCGCCCGACGACAACTATGACGAATCCCAGGCCAGTGTCCCCTACCTGCGCGACGCGCTGGACGCGGTCCTGGCCGGGCAGGAGCCGCCCGTAGCCGAGACGCCGCCGGTGGGCTGCACCATCAAGTGGAAGTGAGGCGTGATGCATAAACGAGCGGACGGGGATTTCTCCTCGTCCGCTTTTTCCATCCGCTAATTCTGCGAATCCTCCGTTCTAAACGCCCGTCGGATCATGTTTTTCGACGGAACCGGCGAGAAGCGCCTATCCTCCAGGCGATAGATGCGGCAGGCCAGGGCCGTGCCCATCTGGACGGCGCCGTCCGGGTCCACATCCACACCGTCCACGCGAATCGTGGGTGAACCTGGAAACCTTAGCCGCTCAGCGTCCTCGTCGGTGAGCACCTCGATCCTGTCGATGGATGCTTCGACGCCCAGCTCCGCCATGACCTCCTGTAATCTCTGCAGGGCCTGGGGATGAGAGGGGCAATCCTCCCAAAAGAGAAACTCGATCTTGGGTGTGTACGTCATACGCCTCCTCCTAAATCTATGTGCAGTATAGCACAAAGTTTCGCTTTTCTCAACAACTGGGTGTTCGCGGCTTGACATTTGAGAGCAGTGGGGGTATAGTTGGGAGCGTGACTGAAGATACGGCACGCCCTTTGGGTGAGTGGTTGCGACAACGTCGAGAAGAGTTAGACCTCAGCTTGGAGCAGGTCGGAGAGCATACACGCATCCGCGTTCGTTATCTGGAAGCTCTGGAGGCTGAGGATTTTGATGTCTTGCCCGATGTACTAGTGGGGCGGGGATTTTTGCGGAACTATGCCGCGTACTTGGAGCTTGATCTCCAAGAAGCGTTGGCCCGCTATTCGGAGAAAGTCGCGCCGCCCGAACCCGAACTCCTCCCGGTCGCGGGACCATCCCCCTTCACGTCGGAACCGTTCCGGCCGGTGCCTCTGCACAAAATGCCCGGGGAGGGTGTTCCACGGGGACTGCTCATTGGCTTATTGGTGATCCTGGTAGCTGCCCTCAGCCTGTTGACTTGGTGGCGCTATCCTCTTCTTCGAGATCTGCTGGCGCGAGAGAAACCGACGGTTGTCGGGGCGTTCACAACGCCCACCGAGCGGACAGAGGACACCGATCTGCCCATGGCCACGCGTACATCCACAGCGACGCCCCTTGCCACCTCCCTACCTGCAACTGCCCTGGCGACCGAAGCCGCTTCGACCCTAGGGCTAACTCTGACGCCAACCTCTACGCCGCTGCCCTCACTGACACCCACACTGCCCATCTACACCGGCATCTTTTTGGAGTTAGTCCTTACCGACACGTCCTGGGTTCAGATTTCAGTGGATGGCGTGCGCCAGTTCCAGGGAGAGCTAGAAGCCGACACGTACAAATCGTGGTACGGGGAGGAGCGCATCGAACTGCGCATCGGCAATGCTGGCGGGGTCCTGGTCACAGTGAACGGCCAAAACTTGGGTACCCTGGGTGGCTCGGGGGAAGTGGTGGACCGGGTCTTTGAGATCGTGGATGAACAGCTGACCGAGGCCACGGTCATACCGGAACTGACTGGTACGGTTACGGTGACGATTACGCCCCCTACGGCTACTCGCTCGCCGAGCGCAGTGCCGACGGAGGCCGTTACACCCAGCGCAACGATCTCGCCGACGGTGCCGAGTACCTCCACGGCCAGCCCCTAAACCCCGGGGAAGCTGCCAGATGACTCCCAAGCGAGCGCCTGTTGTCGGCATCACTTGTACGGACATTCAGGCAAAGCAGAAGCACAGCTCTCCACGAATTGGCCAGAATCAACCCTATCTCCGGGCTATGGTCCGGGCCGGTGCCGCGCCCGTGCTCATTCCTCATCTGACGGACGAGACTCGGCTGCGGGTCGTGTATGAACAACTAGATGGCGTACTGCTGCCAGGCGGTGAGGATGTGGACCCTGCCCAGTACGGCGAACCGGTCCACGAGAAGTGTGGACCCACTTCTCCGCACCGGGACAAAGTCGAGCTGATGCTGTCCCGTTGGGTTGTTGATGAAGGCAAACCTGTGCTGGCCATCTGTCGCGGCATCCAGGTCCTGAACGTTGCCCTGGGCGGCAGCCTCTACCAGGACATCCGCTCCCAGGTTCCGGAGGCCGATGAACACACCTGGTACCCCAACTATCCCCGTGATCGCCTGTCCCACACACTGACCGTCACGCCTGGGACCCGTCTGGCCCACCTCACAAGCACAACCAGGTTGCCGGTAAACAGCCTGCATCACCAGGCGGTCAATGATGTCGCTTCAGGGCTGACCGTCAGCGCCCGCTCGCCCGATGGGCTGGTCGAGGCGTTGGAAGCGGACGGTCATCCCTTCGCTATTGCCGTGCAGTGGCATCCAGAGGAACTGGCCGACAGCGACGTCCGAGCCCAGCGGCTGTTTGACG
>JASFTJ010000288.1:0-4483 GCA_050053615.1 Anaerolineae bacterium
TCAAACTTGCCCTACTTGCCCAACACCAGCAAACACCCCCAGCGGCACCTCTATGAACAGCGGGCGCTCGGTTTGGTCCACCACCTCGGCGTCGGGGACGCCCTCGTCGCGGAAGAGGCGGTGGATCAACGGCGCGCATGTCTTGGCCCCGCAGGCGCCCATGCCCGCCCGGCTCACGGCTTTGATCTCGTTGATGTCGCGGTAGCCCTGGCGAATCAGCTCGCGGATTTCGCCGGCCGTCACCCGTTCGCAGCGGCAGACAATGGTGTCGTCGGTGATGCGCTCCACATAATGGTCCATCGGCTGCGTGACCTGCTCTTCTTGCACCCGGATGCCGGAGACCCGCTTGGCGTACTCCTTTGGCGCTCTGACCTTGACGGCGATGGTCCGGTCGAAGGCCTTGACCGCCCGCACGCCGACCACGTCGACGTTGCCTAGCACTTGCCCCTCAGCGTCGAGTACGGTGACCACGTCACCTTCGTGGATGCTCTCCTGGAGGAACTCGTAGGCCAGGGTCACCGTTGGCTGTTCTGCATCCTTGCGATAGTCCACCAGGGTGACGGCCAGCCCGGGGCAAATGGTCACGCACTTTTCGCAGCCGATGCACGTCTTGCCTACCTGTTCCCCGATGAATTCGGGCAGCTGGCGTATGTCGGCCTTGTCAATGTGAATCAACCCCTGAGGACAGACGGCCGTGCAGGGATTGCACGGGATCTCTTGCATGCAGTGAAAGACCGGCACCACGCCCTCTTGTTCATCGGGCAGCTTCTCTGCCATGCTCGGCCCCGGCTCTGACTTGAGGATCTCGGCCGTCCGGTACCAATCGGGCGGGATCTCGCCCACATCCACGCCCATGCTCCGGGCGATTTCCAGGCCCCTGATCTTGCCCGAGAACATGGCCGCTGATGCTTCGGCGATCTCTTCGGCGTCGCCGGCGGCAAAAACCGTCAGGCCAAAATCCTGGGCCTTGTGGTAGAATTCGTTTACGGGGTCCAGCCCCACGGCGATGAGCACCGTGTCACATCGGAACGATCGCTCGGTGCCAGGGATGGGCCGGAACTGCTCGTCCACCTGGGCTATCGTCACCGACTCGACCGACTCGGTGCCAGTTCCACGGAGCGCAGTCGTGCAGTCCCCGCATCCAGGGGAAGTGTTGGCGCTGACCACCGTGTGTCGGGTGTAGATCGGCACGCCCATGCGGACCAGCTTGTCCTTGTGGACCTTGTAGCCGCCACACTCCGGCATGGCTTCCACCAGACCTACCACGCTGATGCCCGCCTGCAGGGCGTGGTAGCCTGCGATGAGACCCACGTTGCCCCCGCCGACAATGAACAGCTTTTCGGCGCACTTGACCAGATCGCGGTTGACCAGTGTCTGGAAGGCGCCCGCCCCGTACACACCGGGCAGGGTATTGCCCTTGAAAGCCAGCGACTTTTCCCGCGCCCCGGCGGCCACCAGCAGCACCTCCGGCTCGACCAGCACATACTCCTCGCCGTTGCGTAAGATGCCCACCTTGCTGTCGCTGAACACGGCCAGCGCCGTGCTATTGAGCCAGATCTCTACGCTTTCGTGCTCGCGCACCTGCTCTTCCAGCCTGGTAGCGATGTCGATGCCCCGCGTCCCGGCATAGACGGCGTTGGTCGAGCCGAAAAAGCGGTGGGTTTGCAGCACCAACTTGCCGCCCAGGCGATGCTTGTCGTCCACCAGCAGCGTGCGGATGCCCAGCTGCCCCAGCTCGATGGCCGCCGACAGCCCGGCCGGCCCCCCGCCGATAATGAGCACCGGGGCGGCGATCTCTTTGCTCTCTTGCATCTCTGGCGCCTGGTTCACAGGGGGCAGCCCCGGCAGACCCTCGGCTGGCTCCACCTTCATGCCGGGTCGGACCAGTTCCATGCACGACTTGACCGGCTTGCCATCGGCTAGGACCAGGCATTGGGCACACTGGCCGTTGGCGCAAAAAATGCCCTGCGGTGCGCCATCCTTGGGGTGGTGGCCAAAGATGCGCACGCCATTCGCAAAAAGGGCAGAAGCGATGGTCTCGCCCTCTTGGGCGACGAGCTTCTGCCCTTGCCAATAGAACGCCACGGTCTCCCGCGGCCTGATGGGGAGGATGGGATGCTCAGCGATCCGATACTCGGCCATGATCTCTTCCCTTCAGTGACTCCGTTGTCAAAGCTCCAGCAACTGCGTGACGATCAACGCCCAGCCCTCGGCCCCAGGCGATGGGTTCGCGGGCCGTGGCTGGGTGTTAGCTGCCCAATTATACCACACTGGGGGCAGGGGCCCAAACTGCACGGCGTTCTTCGTATTTCCATGGCAGCTTGCCCCGCGATTGGTCAGAAGACGCAGGCTCGTGGTATAATGAACCGCTAGCAGCCCTCTGAACAGTGCAGGTTCGCTGTCGGCAGTTTACCCTGTGGCACCGAGTGCCCCAAAAGAGATGCGGAATGGAGGAATACCGGATGACCAACGAAGAGATTGTCCACTTGAATCGCGAGTACACCTTTTTCTCCTGGGCAGCACAGAGCACGGTGGATCCGATCCCTGTCGCGCGGGCGGAAGGCGTCTACATGTGGGATGCGGATGGCCGCCGCTACCTCGACTTTTCCTCACAGTTGATGAACGTCAACATCGGGCATAGCCATCCGCGCGTAGTGACAGCTATCAAAGAACAGGCAGACCGACTCCTTTACGCGGCCCCGGCCTTTGCCACCCAGCCGCGCGGCGAGCTGGGCCGCCTGCTGGCCGAGGTCACACCCGCTGACTTGAACAAGACGTTCTTCACGCTGGGTGGAGCGGAAGCCGCCGAGAACGCCATCAAGATCGCCCGGCTGTTCACTGGCCGATCCAAGATCGTCACCCGCTACCGGGCCTACCACGGCGCCACCTACGGCGCCATGAGCGCCGGTGGCGATCCCCGTCGCCTGCCGGTCGAACCGGGCATCCCGGGCATCGTCCGCGTCTTTGACCCTCACTGCTACCGCTGCGTTTTCGGCCAGGAGATCGAGACGTGTCGCCGCGAATGCATCACCCACATCGAGCAGGTGATCCACTTTGAGGGACCAGAGAATATCGCCGCAATTTTGGTGGAGGGGGTGACTGGCACAAGCGGCATCTTTGTCCCGCCGGATGACTATTGGCCTCGCCTGCGGGAAATCTGCGACCGCCACGGCATCCTGCTCATCGCCGACGAGGTCATGAGCGGCTTCGGGCGCACAGGCCAGTGGTTCGCCGTGGACAATTGGGACGTGGCGCCGGATATGATCATCATGGCCAAGGGCATCACCTCCGGCTACCTGCCGCTGGGTACAGTCGTTGTCTCGGAGCGAATCACCGAGTTCTTTGAGGATCACATCTTTTGGGCTGGGTTGACCTACAGCGGCCATCCCATGTCATGCGCCGCCGGCGTCGCCACGATCCAGGTCTACCGTGAGGATGGTCTGTTGGAGAACACCCGACAGATGGAGCGGGTGATGGCCCGGGGCTTGGCTGAGCTGCAATCGCGCCACCCATCGGTGGGCGACGTGCGGGGGCTTGGCCTTTTCTGGGTCATCGAGCTGGTAAAGGACCGCGAGACGCGCGAGCCGCTGGCGCCGTGGAACGCCAAAGCCTCTGAGCTGGGCACGATGCCCCAGGTGGCCCGCTACCTGCGGGAACATGGCCTTTACACTTTTGTCAAGTGGAACTGGATCTTTGTCGTGCCGCCGCTCTGCATCAATGCTGAGCAGATCGCCGAGGGCCTGGACGTGATCGACGGGGCTTTGGCGATCGCGGACGCTAGTCTAGAGGGCTGATGTCATGCCTGTGCCCGGTTCGACTCTGTATCTCTCCGAAGCAGATGTCCGGCAGACGCTGACGGTTGCCCAGGCGGTGGATCTGGCTGACAAGGGCATCCGGGCCGACGCTGCCGGCCAGGTCGATGGTGACAAGTTTTACATGGCCGTGGGCGAGGCGGGCTTTGTCAAGCCCTTTTCAGGCTACATGCTCGGCGAAGAGCTGGCCTTTGTCAAGACCTTCAGCTTTTTCCCCGGCAATCCGGAGCGGTTCGAGTGCCCGGCCACATCCTCGATGGTGCTTCTCTTTGACGCCGAAACTGGCCTGCCTGTCTGCGTCATGGAGGGCGGCTGGGTGACCGCTCTGAAAACCGGCGCATCCACGGCCTTGACCGCCGCGTACCTGGCCTGCCCTGGCGCATTGACGGTGACCATCTTTGGCGCGGGAAGCCTGGGCCGGATGCATCTGCGAGCCTTGACCCAGCGGCTTGCCCTTGACCGTGCCTACGTGGTCGACATCCTGCCCCAGGTGGCAGCGGCCTATGCGGCTGAACTGGGGCCAGAGGTGGGCTTCCCGGTGGAAGCGGTGCCGCTGTCCGAGCGGGAGCGGGCAGTGCGTGACTCCGATCTGGTCATCACGGTTACCACCGGTGATCAGCCCTTGGTGGAGCGGGCCTGGCTGAGCCCCGGGGTCCTGGTCGTCCGGCTGG
>JASFTJ010000289.1:0-4469 GCA_050053615.1 Anaerolineae bacterium
ATACTATCAGCCAATAGACGACCCCGCGTATGGCACCGCTTCCAACAAGAAGGTGATGGTCATGTTGGAATTCAAGAACGGGGAGGATGAAGGACTGGGCGTCCCGCTGCCCAAGGGCACACTCCGCGTGTTCAAAAACGATGTGGATGGCTCGACCCTTCTCATCGGCGAGGATGCCATCGACCATACCCCCAAGGACGAGCAGGTGCGCCTTTACATCGGCGACGCCTTTGACATCGTTGGCGAGCGGATCCAAACTGATTTCCAAGTGGACTATGACGAGGACTGGATGGAAGAGTCCTACGAAATCACGCTGCGCAACCACAAAGATGAGGACGTCGAGGTGCGCGTGGTGGAGCACATGTTCCGTTGGAGCGAGTGGCAGATCATCGAAGAGAGCCATGAGCACGAAAAGCTGGACGCTCAGACCATCGAGTTCCGGGTGCCGGTGGAAGCGGACGGCGAGACCAAGGTAACGTACACGGTTCGCTACGAGTGGTAGGATCCGCGATGGGTGTCCCGTAAGCATCGCATCGTACAGCATGCAGGCGCCAGGCTTGTCCCAAACGGGATCCGCCTGGCGCCTACTCTTTCAGGACTCTCCTCCGTGAGAGATCGACGCCTCGCCGAACGGATCCGACGGCTGATTCTCATAGTCGCCTCCCCCTCCTCTTGCTACCTATCCTCGGCCATGGTACAATGCATGGTGACGAAAGTCAGATGCCACACGAAAGTCCCGGGAGGTGTTCTGTGAAACGATGGAACGGCTGGGGCGATGACACCATCAGCTACCCTTTGTCTGAGAGCCCCAGGCGCTTTTTGGAGGACCTGGTCGGTCCCGGTAGACCGCCCTGCGACGCCACGCTGGCCGAGGTGGTGGCCTCCGTGCCGTCTTCCCGGTTGCCGCCCCACCCTTTGGTCTCTGACGATCCCGAGGTGCGGGTGCGTCACGCCCGGGGGCAGAGTCTGCCCGACTGGATCGCGGTACGCAGTGGGCGCATCCCTGCCTTCCCTGACGGGGTGGCCTACCCCTCGACCGATGCTGAGGTTCGCGACCTCATTTCCTACGCACGGGAGGTTTGCGGGCGGCTCATCCCCTACGGCGGCGGGACCAGCGTCGTGGGCCACGTCAATCCCTTGCCTGGCGACGAGCCAGTCCTCACCGTGGGCCTGGGCCGTCTGAACCAGCTGCGCCACTTCGATGAGACCAGTCACCTAGCGACCTTTGGCGCGGGCATCACCGGCCCCGATCTGGAAGCCCAACTCCGCGCGCGGGGCTGCACGCTGGGCCACTTCCCCCAATCGTTCGAGTTTTCGACGCTGGGCGGATGGATCGTCACTCGCTCTAGCGGGCAACAGTCGCTGGGCTACGGGCGCATTGAAAAGCTCTTTGCCGGAGGGCATCTGCAAGCGCCGGCAGGCATACTGGACCTGCCACCCTTTCCCGCCTCGGCTGCCGGGCCAGACCTGCGCGAAGCTGTTCTCGGTTCGGAAGGACGGTTGGGCATCCTGACCGAGGCCACCATTCGCGTCGCACCCCTGCCGGAGCGGGAGGATTTCCACGCTGCCTTTTTCCCCGATATTGACCGGGGTCGCCAAGCCGTACGCCAGATCATGCAGGCCCGGCTGCCCCTCTCGATGCTGCGCCTCAGCACAGCTATCGAAACGCAGACCACGCTGGCCTTGGCCGGTCACCAGCGGCTTATCGGCGCGTTGGAGCGCCTGTTGCAGTTCCGGGGCCTCGGCGCGCCCAAAGGGTGCAAGTGCATGCTGATGCTCGGCTTCACCGGGCGTGCAGCTGTGGTCAAGGCGGCGCGCAAGGAGGCGCTCGGCATCGCAGGCCATCACGGCGGCGTGCATGTGGGGCGCACCTTTGGGCGCGAGTGGCACAAAAGCCGCTTCCGCACACCCTACTTGCGCAACACCCTTTGGGAGATGGGCTACGCCATCGACACCCTAGAGACCGCGACCGAGTGGTCCAAGGTCCCCATGATGTTGACGGCCATCGAGTCGGCCTTGCGCCCCGGCCTGGCGGACATCGGCGAACGGGTGCACGTCTTTAGCCACTTGTCACACCTCTACCCCTACGGTTCCAGCATCTACACCACATACCTCTATCGCATCGCCCCGGACCCAGATGAGACCCTGCGCCGCTGGCAAGTGCTCAAGACAGCAGCCAGCCGGGCCATTGTCACTCATGGTGGCACCATCAGCCACCAGCACGGCGTCGGCGCCGACCACCTGCCCTACCTCGAAGCGGAAAAAGGTCCACTGGGTATGGCTGCCATCCGTGGCTTGTGCGCACGATTTGACCCGGAGGGCACCATGAATCCGGGCAAACTGGTGAGGTGAATGGGTAGGTTGGTAAATGGGAAGCACCTTCCCAGTCTTCCAACCTACCAACGTCGGAGTGCAAACTATGTGGGCGAAAAACTGGCGAGACCAAGTCTGGTCCCAGCTCGACGGGCCGTGGGATATCATCGTCGTCGGTGGCGGGATTACCGGCGCGGGCATCCTACGCGAAGCGGTCCGTCTGGGGCTGCGGACGCTGCTGGTCGAGATGCGCGATTTTGGATGGGGGACCTCCAGCCGCTCCTCCAAGCTGGTTCACGGCGGACTGCGCTATTTGAAGGAGGGCAAACTCCGCCTGACTCGGGCCTCGGTGCACGAACGGGAACGGCTGCTGGAGGAGGGACCGGGCCTGATCGATCCCCTGGGCTTTTTGCTGGCCACGTACGAGGACGAGCGGCCCGGTCGCTGGACCTACAGCGCCGGCTTGTCCATCTACGATTTGTTGGCGCTTCAATGGAGCCATCAGTACTACAGCGCCAAAGATTTTCAGATGCTGGCGCCCCATGTCGCGCAAGAGGGGTTGGAGGGCGGCTTTCGCTACGGAGACGCCCAAACCGATGATGCCCGGCTGGTGTTGCGCCTCATTCGTGAAGCGGTGGCCGATGGTGGAATTGCTTTGAACTATGTCACTGCTGAGAAGGTGCTGCGCGATGCGACACGACACACCGCGCCCGTAGTGGGCGTGAGGCTGCGGGATCAGGTCAAGGAGCGCAGCGCCGACGTCCGGGCCAAGGTAGTCGTGAATGCCACCGGCGCCTGGGCCGATCGACTGCGGGAGCAAGTTTGTCCTGAGCGGACATCGCGCATCCGGCCGCTGCGCGGCAGCCACCTCATCTTTCCGGCCTGGCGACTGCCGGTCGCCCAGGCAATGGGCTTCCTGCACCCCCTGGATCGCCGCCCTGTGTTCATCTTTCCCTGGGAGGGCATCACGCTCATCGGCACGACCGATGTCGACCACGACCAACCCCTCGACGAAGAGCCGTGCATCAGCCCCGACGAAGTGGCCTATCTGATGGCCGCCGTCGAGGCCCAGTTTCCATCCCGGCGCCCGACGCTGGACGATGTGATCTCGACCTTTGCCGGAGTGCGACCTGTCATCGACACGGGCGCCGCCGATCCATCCAAGGAATCGCGCGACCATGTAGTCTTGGAGGAAGGCGGACTGCTGACAGTGACCGGAGGCAAGCTGACCACTTTCCGCCTCATCGCCCTGGATGTGCTCAAGGCGGTCTGCCATCGGTTGCCGCACGAGCGCAGGCTTCCATTGGACCACAGGGGCCCCGTACTGAACCCGATAGACGTGGATCTGCCCGCTGTGCAACATCTCCCCGAGACGACCCGTCGCCGCCTGCTGGGCCGCTATGCCGCTGATGCGCCGGATCTGGTCGCAGCAGCGCAGCCGGGCGAATTGGAAACGGTGCCCGGCACGCAAGCCCTCTGGGCTGAACTGCGCTGGGCAGCCTGCGCGGAGGGTGTGGTCCATCTTGACGATCTGCTGTTGCGTCGTGTGCGACTGGGCCACCTATTGCCCCGGGGTGGCGGGGAATTGCTGCCGCAAGTAAGAGCGATCTGCCAGCCAGAGTTGGGCTGGGACGATGCCCGCTGGGAGCAGGAGCAGGCCGCATATCTTGACCTGTGGCGTAGGTGTTACAGCCTGCCCGACCGCGAAGAGATTCCCGATTGGCATATCATGCTGGCTGAGGCGCAAGCCAAACGCCAGCCAGAGCGTTCCATCCGCCGCCGGGTCATCAGACGGTCAGCCCTAGCGGCGACCCTCGCGGCCCTGGCGCTGATGATCACCCTTTTGTACTGGCGACGCAAGGATTCGTAGATGAGCTCGAGCTGACAATTCTTGCCCAGGGACTCACTTCGGGCTTTCGCTTGGAACATGGAAAGGCTGGACATCAAGCCGGGAGTTGACGAGCAGACTGTTTTGTGCCATAATAGGCTGTGGAAGAGTGGACGACCCTGGTGGGGCATTCAGTTGCCCGGGTTGATGTTTCGTCAACCGAGTCGGCTGTGCTGACGGTGCAATCGGGACAGATTTGGGGTAGTGTTCCCCAAATCTGGCAGGGTCGTTCACTTTTTTGGTATCGTTTCATTCGACCTCAAAATGG
>JASFTJ010000290.1:0-4468 GCA_050053615.1 Anaerolineae bacterium
GTCGCCCAGCCGGCGCTAGGCTACCACATCGTCGGCTTTGTGGACGATGATCCGGAAAAAGGTAGTACGGATATCGGTCGCTTCAAGGCGCTGGGGGACACGGCGAACATCCCCACCTTGGTCAAGGAACTGGCCATTGACGAGGTCATCATCACCTTGCCCTGGATGTACCACCGCAAGATTGTAAGTATCGTGGCCCAGTGCGAGCGACAACAGGCGCGGGTTCGCATCGTCCCCGACATGTTCCAAATGACCCTTAGCTATCTGGACGTGGAGGATCTGGGCGGCACGCCTATGATCGGCGTCCACGAGATTTCGATCAGCAGCAGCGAGAGGGTCTTTAAGCGGGCGATGGACATCGCTATTGCGCTGGTGTGCATAGTCCTGTTCTTCCCAATCTTTCTTCTCATTGCCCTGGCTATCAAGCTCAATTCCCCGGGACCGGTATTCTTCCGGCAGCTTCGCGTGGGCAAGGACGAAAAACTATTCGCTTGCTACAAATTCCGGTCCATGCGCGAAGGCGCCGAGGAGGAGAAACAGGAGCTACTCGACCGGAACGAAGTCGACGGTCCGGTCTTTAAAATCCGGGATGATCCGCGGATCACGCCGGTAGGACGGTTTCTGCGTCGCACCAGCCTCGATGAATTGCCACAGCTGCTTAACGTATTGATGGGCCACATGAGCCTGGTCGGTCCACGACCTGCGATCCCGGCCGAAGTGCAACGCTATCAATCCTGGCACAAGCGACGATTGGAAGTGGCGCCGGGGATCACCGGTCTGTGGCAGGTTTCGGGGCGTAGCGAACTGACCTTTGACGAGCAGGTGTTGCTCGATCTGTATTACATTGAGAATTGGTCGCCTATGTTGGACGTGCAAATCTTGCTCAGGACCTTGCCCAAGGTGATTGTGGGCGAAGGCGCGTTCTGATGACGCCGTCCTCCCACAAGATACCGCTGGAAGAATATGTATGCGACGCCCGACGACCTGCCGAACTCTCCACTAGTCTCCCTACCACCCTTCCAACATAGACAGGCTCTCATGGGTTGGTGAACCAAGTAAGATACTCTTGTTCTGGACCTATCCACATCAAGTTGACGAGATACTCGGAGATAGAAAGGACGTAGGCCTACAAGGAGGTGTAAAGATGTGGCGATGTAGCGTCTGTGGGTACGTGTGGGATGGTGAGGAGCCGCCCGACAGGTGCCCCAAGTGTGGAGCCAAGAAGGAAAAGTTTGTCGAGCTCGAAGACAAGGCCATGGAGCTGATCGAGCGCTCGCGCTTTACCAACAGTCTGCACCTGCAGCTCCATTCACTGCTGGAGCAGATGTTGATCATAGCCGAGGATGGCATCGATGACAACCTTGATCCCGGCTGTGTCAAGATCTTTAAGCAGGCACTGGAACAAGCCGAGATCCTGCAGCAAGCGATCAAAGCCGAACTCCAAGGCCATATGAGCAAGGGCAAGTGGGGCTGAGGAATTCCGGTTTCTTGATTTCATAATTCCAAGACCGCTGGGGGTCCGGGAGGGCTCTCAGCGGTTTCCTTATCCGCACATGCTCCGCCTTTGCTCTTCTACGGCACAACCTCGCTCAGCCGCCCCAGCTGAATGCGCCATAGCTGGCAACGCCGAAGGAACATCTCTGGGAGCGCCTTCAGGTCGGTGGTGGTGATGATCGCCTGTTGGGGTGCATCGTCTAGGTAGGTCAAAAGGAAGCGACGGCGGTGCCCGTCCAGCTCCGAGAGCACATCATCGAGCAACAGGACAGGATACTCGCCAGTGTCGCGATGCATCAACTCCACCTCGGCCAGCTTGAGGGCTAAGGCGGCTGTCCGCTGTTGCCCCCGCGAGCCATAGACGCCTGCATCCACATCGTCGATTAGAAAACAGACATCATCTCGGTGTGGACCGATGAGCGTCATCCCGGCCGAGACCTCTCGCTGGCGCAACGCCAGCAACTGGGCCTGAAAGCCCTCCTCGACCTCGGTGAGCGTCTCCAGCCCGCCGATGTCCGCGCTGGGCTCGTAGCGCAAGTGCAGCCTCTCCCCTCCGTCCGTCAGCTCACTATGGACGGCATGGGTCAGTTCATCCAGGGCGACCAACGCCTGGCGGCGCCGGGCGATCAGGTAGGCCCCGTGCTCCACTAGCTGCTCGTCCCAAAAGACCAATTGACTGGAATCGCCCCCCCGCTCCCGCAGATCGCGGAGCAAGGCGTTCCGCTGGGAGACAATCTTGTTGTAGCGCGATAGACTCCGGCAGTAGGGAGGATCGATTTGGCACAGCGTGACGTCCAGGTAGCGGCGACGGCCTCCGGGTGAGCCAGAGACCAAGGAGATATCCTCCGGCAGAAAAAGAACAACGTTGAGTTGCCCCAGCAGGTCCATCGCCCGCTTGGAGACGCCGTTCAGCCGGATCTCTTTGCGGTAGTGCTTCTCGTTGTTCGCCCGTTGGGTGAGAGTGATCTCGATGGTGAGCTCGCGGGCGCTCCTCGCCACCTCCCCCACCAGACGAGCATACGGTAGAGGCTCATCCTCAGCAGCCAGCCAATTGACCACCTCATAGTCGGCGCCAGCGTGAGGGGAACGACTGGTTGCCAGGTAGTAGATAGCTTCCAGCAGATTGGTCTTGCCCTGGGCGTTGTCACCCAGCAGCACGGTCACGCCAGTGGGTAGGTCGAGATCCAACCGGACATAGTTACGAAAGTTATGCAGCGAGAGATGAGTCAGGCGCATGAAGCGATTATAGCATACCTGCTGGGGCCTCACAAATGGATAGAGCCGCCGAGCAAGAATAGCGATCCCGATGAAGGATACCGAAAACAGAAACCGATGCGCCCAATTGCAGGCAAAATTGATCTGTGCTACAATCCGAGCAGGTGTGTCGAGAGATGGGGACAGGCATGAATCGTTGGCGCGCTAGTCTCGAGTTGATCATCGTGGCGTCAGGCATCCTGCTGTTGAGCCTGACGCCCTACCCCCACGCCTTTGCAGCAGTCATGCGCCAGGCGAAGGCCCATCGCAGTGACCGCCAGTATAGCGCGGTGCTGGCTGACTACCAACGGGCCTCCCACCTTGACCCAGAATCCCCCTTGCCCTGGCTGCGCAGGGGCGAGGTGCTTCTCACGCAGCATCGCTTTTCGCAGGCGACCGATGCCTTTCACGAGGCAGCGCGGCGGGGCGCCGGACTCCCGGCCCTGCTGAACCTGGGCGAAAGCTACGCCGGTCGCGGTGACTGGACTGCGGCGATGGAGACCTGGCTGCGCGCCCGCGCCTTGGCGCCATACGACGCGCGGCCTTATGTGGCTCTGGGCCGGGGAAGCATCGCCCAACGCCGGTTCGAACAGGCGGCACGCCTCCTGACCTGGGCTCTGGAGCTTCAACCTGCCGCCGGTGAAGCGACCACCGCCCACACCCTGCTGGGGCGCCTCCAGATCGCTGACGATCCTGCGCAGGCGGCCGATCACTTTCGCCAGGCCAACGATGCGGACATGCTTACTCTACTTGATACGGTTTACGCCGAACCGGACCTTGCCCGACGCGCCCTGCTGTTGGGCGCTGCGTTCCTGCAGCGCGATGAACTCCCCCTGGCCCGCCGCTACTTGGAGCGCGCCGTCGCCCGGGATCCGGCCCACGCCGAGGCCCACGCGTACCTGGGCCACGTCCTCGACCGCATGGGCGCGACGGTCGCGGCCAGGTCAGCGCTGGAGCAAGCGATCGACCTGGACCCCGAGTCCGCGCTGGCCCATTATTTTCTCGGTCTGCACCATCGCCAGGTCGGGAGCCCCGAACGGGCGCAGGACGCTCTGTGGGAAGCTCTGCTGCGAGATCCGGAGAACGCGGCTATGCGCGTGGCGATGGCCGAGACATTCGTAGATCTGGGGGATTACCCTCACGCCGAGGAGTGGTATCGAGGCGCTGTGGATGTGGCTTCCGAGGGGCAGCGCGTCGCTTTTCAGTTATTGCTGGTTCACTTTTACTTGGACCACCTGTACCAGGTGCAGGAACGCGGCATGTCCGCTGCGGAGGCCGCCGTGGCGCTGGCTCCCGATGATGCCCGGACCCACGACCTGCTGGGCTGGGCCGGCTACCTGACGGGCCGTTTGGCAGAGGCCGAGCAAGCGCTCATCCAAAGCCTGTCGCTGGATCCCGATCTGGTGAGCGCCCACTATCATCTGGGCGCCCTGTACGTCACAACCAGCCAGCAGGACCTGGCTCGGCAGCGCCTCCAACGTGCTGTCGACCTGGACACGACAGGATACTACCGCGCCCGCGCAGAACAGCTCCTAGACGAACTCGACTAGTCGAACTTTTTGAACTGCACGCTCCCTGCGCTGGACCATACGGAGCATGACAGGTCGAACAGTTGACCAAAGAATCTATCCGAAAATTCAGCGGAGGCGGCTCCCCCGCTTCGCAAGTCCCCTTCGGGGATGTGCCTGGCCGTCACAGGACAGGCCACGCCGCCGGTTCT
>JASFTJ010000291.1:0-4445 GCA_050053615.1 Anaerolineae bacterium
CAGGCCCCCGGGAAGGAATACCCCTGGAGCCCAATTGCGTGTGTTTGTGGGCGGCAGTGGCTGCGGAGCTGAGGTGCGTGGTGGGGCCGGCGGCTTCAGGGGCGGATGTCGTCCGGCGCGGCGGGGCGCGCAGGACTGTGTGGGATCTCTGTCAGGGGGCTTGCCGAAGCCCCCTGACAATTCCCCCAACAGTACGGGGGATCTACGACCCCCGGCCGGGGCTGCGCCCCTGGACCCCAATTACGTGAGTTGGTACGCGGCTGTTGGTCGCGCGGATGGCGTGAGCGCTGAGGCAGCCCGCCGCAGGAGCGGACGTTGACTGGCGCGGCGGGGCGCGCAGGACTGTGTGGGACTTCTGTCAGGGGGCTTGCCGAAGCCCCCTGACAATTCCCCCAACAGTACGGGGGATCTACGACCCCCGGCCGGGGCTGCCCCGCACACACCGCGGGACCTGCGGCGCCCTCTGGCCCCCAACTGCGTGGGTTGGTGGGCGGCAGTGGCTGTGGAGCTGGGGTGCGTGGTGGGGCCGGCGGGTTCGGGGGCGGGTGTTGACTGGCGCGGCGGGGCGCGCGGCAGGCGTGTGTTGGTGGGCGGAGTGGCTGCGGAGCTGGCGGCTGCGGGATCGCCTATGGTGGTTCTGGGAGGAGGTCCGCGCTGGCAGCCAGCGCAGCCAGGTTGGTCGCGGCGATCTTGGGGCGCTGGGTCTCGCGGATCGCACGCTCGAGCGCGGCGAGCGGGTACCAGTTCTCGCGGCGAAGGACGGCGCCGAGGGCGAGTGTGGCCCGGGTGCGGCGATTGGCGCGCCTGGCGAGTTGGTCGTAATCGAGGGGGATGACTGCGGCCTCGGTCTCGACGGGGAGCAGGTCCCGCGCCACGTAGGCACGGTCGCCAGGCGCCATCGCGCGCAGCCGCGGGGCGGCCTTGGCCCGTCCTTCCTCGGCGACCAGGATCAGGACGTCGGGACGGGTGATGCCGGTGTAGCCGATCGGTGCGCGGTCGAGGATCGCTTCGCAGACGGAATGTCCGGTCATGACGGTGACCGGGTAGTCGTCCCGTTGGGTGGCATAGAGGCCGGAGCGGACGGCGCCGCGACAGAGGAGGCGCCCGGCAGAGCGCACCTTGCCCCCCGCCGCACCGGCGATGACGACCTCGAGGCGCTGCGTGAGCGCCGCCTGGTGATCAGCGGACAGGGGGCGTCCGGCGGCGACGGTTTCCACGGCGAGGGCAGATAGCTGGCGATGGCAGGCGCGCGCGTATTCAGGGCGGTCGTTCTCGCCCAGGATGCCGGTGGCCCAGCCGCCGTACTCGAGGCGCTCCATCATGTCGCGCTTGCCAAAGCGGTTGTTGGGCGCAAAGTAGGCCGTGCACAGCTCCCAGATGTCGATCAGGGCAAAGCCGTCGTGTCGCAGGGCACGTTCGATGAGAAGAGGCAGTTCCTCGTCATAGACGGTGCTGCGCGCCACAAACCCCGCGCCACAGACGCCCACGGTCGCGCACACGTCCAGCGGGCGCTCCATGTTTCCGGCACGCGTGGTGGACGTGATCGCGCCCTGCGGGGTGAGCACAGAGTGTTCGCCCCCGGTCATGCCAAAGTTAAAGTTGTTGGCGACCAGGACGGTGATCCCGACGTTGCGCCGGGCGGCATTGATCAGGTGGTTGCCACCGATGCCGCATCCTCCGTCGCCGATCAGGACGATGACGTGCAGGTCAGGGTTGGCAAGCTTGATCCCGGTGGCGTAGGTGATCGAGCGACCGTGCAGGCCGTGGAAGGCGTTGGTCTGGAAGTAGCGGTCAGAGAGGCCGATGCAGCCAATGTCGGTGACGATGACGATCGACTGCGGGTCCCACTGCGCCGCGACGAGGGCATGGTCGAGGGTCTCGAGGATGGTGCTGTGGCCACATCCCGGGCAAAAGGGAAAGGCGCCGGCCGACTCGTCGAGATAGGTGTGCCGCACGGCGGCGGTCATCGCTGTCCTGCCTGCGCGAGGATCTGCTGCGGTGCGATCAGCTCCCCGTCGGTGCGTCCCACGCCGCTGACGCGCACCTGGCCGCGGGCCAAGCGCTCGACCTCGCGCTGCAGCTGCCCGTCGTTCAGCTCGGCGACGATGACGTGCTGCACGCCGGAGATGGCCTCGCGCAAGGCGGCCTCGGGCAGGGGCCACAGTGAGAGCAGGGTCAGCGCAGAGAGGAGGTGTCCCTCCACGCGCGCGATGCGCACTGCCTCCTCTACGGCGCGGGCCGTGATCCCATAGCTGATCAGGAGCACGCGCGCGTCCGCCTGGAGGTCGGCGCGCAGTGTGTGGATCTCGTCCTGGTGCTGCAGGATTTTGCGCGCGAGGTGCTGGTTGAGGCGGTCGACTTTGCGCGGGTCCTTGGTCAGGTAGCCGCGCGCGTCGTGGGTGGAGGTGGTAAAGCGCAGCAGGTGGGGTCCGCCAAAGGGGCTCATGGCGACGTTGGCGTCGAGGTTGGGATAGTCGCACGGCTGGAAGGTGCACTCGACGGGCGCGGTCTCGCGCGCGCGGACGGGATGGGGGACCAGGTCGCGGACGTCGACGGTGTCCATGGTCGAGGCGACTTCTTTGTCGGTGAGCAGAAAGACGGGACAGCGAAAGCGCTCGGCCAGGTCAAAGGCGCGCATGGTGAGGGTGTAGCAGTCGGCGACGGTAGCCGGCGCGAGGGCGATGATCGGGTAGCCACCAGAGGTGCACCAACGGATGAACTGTACGTCGCCCTGGGCGGCGGTGGTGGCGCCACCGGTGGCGGGACCCATGCGCTGTACGTCGACGATCACGAGGGGCACTTCGCCCATGATCGCCAGGCCGATGTTCTCAGAGTAGAGGCTGATCCCGGGGCCGCTGGTGGCGGTGAATGCGCGGCGCCCAGTGAGCGCAGCGCCGATGCAGAAGCCGAGGGAGGCGATCTCGTCTTCGCCCTGGATGGCAACGCCGCCGACGCGCGGGAGGTCGCGCATCATGGCCAGCAGGATCGGCGTGGCGGGCGTGATCGGGTACCCGGCGAAAAAGTCACAACCAGCGGCGATGGCCGCGCGCGCGATCGCCGTATTGCCGTCCAGGAGCTCTTTCATCGTTCGGTTCGTCACCTCGTCGTGGCGGGTTGGGAAGGCCTGACAGGTGTTGTCCCTCGCGAGCTCGGGTCTCCTCGTCTGCTCCTCGGCTGCGCTCGGAGTTCTGCCCCTCGCGCCTCCTCGACCACTCTCGGAGTGCTTCGCGATGCTCGGGATCTCTGCTGCGCTCCGACGCGACGCTCGGAGCGCTTCGCAGTGCTGCGCGAGGGCCTGGCAGGTCCCGGGCACGGGGTAGTGTACGTCGCCCGAGGTTCTGTGTCAAGTTTGGGGGGAGTTGAATCACTGAATCGCTGAGACGCCGAAGGCGTGAGGGCACTGAGTGGGGGGTTGGGGGAGGAGGCGGAAGGGCGGGCCACGAATTGCACGAATGGCACGAGTGCATGGCCGACCGTTCGTAGAGATCGTGTCATTCGTGGCTGGCCTCGTCGTGTCCGCTCAGGGCAGCCAGGCGGGGAGGATGCCGCCGGCGACGACGAGGCGCGGGGCTGTGCCGTCGAGGAGGGCGACCCACAGCTCGGGACGAGGGGCGGCGAGGTCCGCGAGGCGGATGCGGACGTAGGCGATCGCTGCCCCGTCCGGGCGCCAGGCGAAGGCGCCCAGGTTGACGGCGGGGTCCGTGACGAGGGGATGCGCGTCGCTCCCGTCGGGGCGGACGAGCCAGAGCTGGGCGCCGGCCGTGGGGGCGCCGTCGCCGAGGCGGGCGCGGCCAAAGGCGATCCAGGCACCGTCGGGCGACCAGCGGGGCATGGCGTCGGCGGCCGAGCCGGGCGCGCCGATCACGTCGACGCCGCGCGTGCGGACGTCGATGCGCACGAGCTGCCCCTCGTCCTGGTGGTTGTGAAAGCTGAGCTCTGCCAGCACTATTTGCTCACCCCGCGGGTCCCACGTCCCAACGCCACCCAGGGTGTCAAAGAACTGACGCTGTCCGCGCGCCGCGTCATAGATCTGCACTGCCTGCGCGGAGAGGTCATAGAAGGCCAGGCGGGCGCCTGTGGGGGCCCACTTGGGGCCGCGCCCGAGGGTTGGCGCGTCGTCGTCGAGCGGCTGCGACGCGCCGCGCGCTACGTCGAGGAGGGTGATATGTGGGACGACGGGCCCGCTGCCGACGCCGATCGGCGCGGCGGACAGGGCCTGGCGCTCGTAGGCGATCGTTTTCCCGTCCGCCGACCAGGAGGGGGCGGTGCACGAGGCGTCGGGGCAGCGCAGCAGGAGGCGGGGCCGCGCCCGGGCAGCCGCGCGGTCGACCTGCCACAGGTCCGCGCCTCCGTCGTCGCGCATGACGCTGTAGGCGATCGTCTCCCCCTCGGGGTGGACGGCTATGTCCCACACGTCTCCCCTGGCGGTGGAGAGCTGCTCGGGC
>JASFTJ010000292.1:0-4432 GCA_050053615.1 Anaerolineae bacterium
ATGCGTTGGAAGGACACGATCTTGAGGTCGGGCCAGATGATCCTGGACAGGAGGCTGGCGCCCAGGATGGCGATGCTGACCATCAGGCTGCCCCGGATGACATCGGCGATGGAGCCGCTGACGACGGCGTGGATGGCTTCCACGACGATGCCGCCGAACAGGCTCGAAAAGTCGCTGCCCAACAGGCCGACGATGCCGCACAGCTTGAGGAGGGTCCATAAGAGGACGCCGATGCCCTTCATCAGGTCCTGGAGGACCTTGACTACGGCGGCCAGCAGTTGGGCGACGATGTCGTCCAGCCAGGGGATGGAGCTGTTGGTGGCGGCCACGCCCTGGCCCGCTTCGGCGGAACCGTGGGCGGGTGCAGGCAGGGCCAGGCAGATGACCAGGAGGGTGATGGCTGTCAGGGCAACGAGAAGTCTTGAATCGAGTCTGGTCATGGGGCTTCCATGTAGCGTTCGGCCAGCGCCCAGCGCACGATCTGACTGCGGGGGACCATCCGTTGGGCGGCTTCCCGCTGCAGGAGCTCTTCGAGCCGTTGGGGAACCAGGGCGCCGACATAGACGGAGGGGCCGTTCGAGTCTCTGGTCGGATCGAACGTGAGTTTCTCATCTGGTGGCTGAGAGGGATTGTGCGATTGTGTCATTCTGCTTTGCCCTCGCCGTAGTTTGGATCGTCGTGATCGGGGACTATTATAGGGGGTGGATGGCCGAAAGTGAACCTCTAAAAATGTATAGTCGTTCTGTGTTTTCGTCGTTCTTATGTTGCGTCGGGGCGCCTGGAGAAAAAAAGAAGCCTGATCCACGGGGGATCAGGCTTCCGGGGCAGCTGTTCGCAGCTCCAGGTTGATGATGGCTCGTCGGCTGCTTGTGCAACCGTTCCGGTGGCACTTGCAGATCTGAGGCACCAGGCTCTGCAACTCGGCGGGGATGGGGCCTGTGGTGGCGGGCTCGGGCGCGCTAAATCGGGTCCAGGCTCCGCACGTGGGGCAGCGGCCGAGCCTGGACAGGCGGAATAGGGCGGCGGCGATGGCAGCCTCCGGCTCAGTGGCCCAGGACCCGCACGATTTCCTCGCGGGGGACCTTGACCAGATCGCAGCGGCCGAAACCCTGCATCAGCTTCGTCGCCTCGTCCACCAACGGGCGCAAGTTAGCGGCTTTGACCTTCCAGCCCCGGGCCAACTGGCCGACCATGAGCTGCGAGTCGGTGTGGGCTAGGACGCTGTAGTCGGACGGGGCGTTGCCGGTGCGCTCGATGCGGCTTGCCAGGTCTTTCAGGGCGGCGATGAGGGTTCGGTACTCGGCTTCGTTATTGGTGCCGGTGCCGAGGTCGAGACGCTGGATCGTCTCTCGATCGTCGCGGGTGGCCAATCGGTAGGAGCCGTAGGCGTCGTTCTGGGCGCCATTGCCCCGCGATCCGCCGTCGGCCTGGATGAGATAGTCGTACTCGAACATGGGAACACCTCCGAGAGAATGAGTAGTCGGCCGGGATGGCCGCCACGCCCCCGGAAGCGGTAGCGCCTCATTGAGTCCCTTTGGCGGCCCTGGGGTGGGTGGGGAAAAATGGACGACAATCCAGAATTATTGACACATTCCACCCTTCACGCCCCTAGCGAGTACTGCCCACCTTCGAATTGCTGGCCCGGCACTTGCCTCCCCGCCCGCATCTGGTATAATCCATACATAGCCAAGAGGAGGAGAAGGGACATGATCGAGGGCTCGTCAGCGGGGAACGGCGCCGTCATCGAGACGCAGCGCCTGACCAAAACCTTCGTCGCCCGCCAGAAGCAGCCGGGGCTGGCGGGCAGCGTCCGCGCTCTGGTCCGGCCCCGTTACCGCGAGACCGAGGCCGTCAAGGGCATCAGCCTGGCCGTCGAGGCCGGCGAGCGGGTGGCCTTCATCGGCCCCAACGGCGCCGGCAAGTCGACGACGATCAAGATGCTGGTCGGCATCCTCTACCCCACCTCGGGCCAGGCCCGGGTGCTGGGCCTGACCCCCTGGCGGCAGCGCCAGCGGCTAGCCTACCAGATCGGCGCCGTGTTCGGCCAGAAGTCTCAGCTCTGGTACCACCTGCCGCCCCGCGACTCGTTCGACCTGCTGGCCCGCATCTACGAGGTCGCGCCCGACGCCTACCGCCAACGCCTCGACTACCTGGTCGACTTGTTCGAGATCGGCGAGTACCTGGACGCGCCGGTGCGCAAACTGTCGCTGGGCGAGCGGATGCGCTGCGAGATCGCCGCCTCGCTTCTCCACCGGCCGCGCATCCTCTTCCTCGACGAGCCAACCATCGGCCTGGACGTGGTCGTCAAGCAGCGCATCCGCGACCTGATCCTGGCCCTGAACCAGGAAGAAAACGTCACGATTTTTCTCACCTCTCACGACGCCGGCGACGTGGAGGTGCTGTGCAAGCGAGCCATGGTCATCAACCACGGCGAGGTGATATTCGACGACCGCGTCTCGACCCTCAAGCGGGACTATATCCGCTCCAAGACCATCTCGCTGAAGCTGGGCGAGCCGTGGCAGGGGCTCGATGTGGCCGGTGTGCAGGTCCTCAAGCACAAGGGCTACGGCGTCAAGCTGGGGGTGGACACCGAGGTGACGCCCATCGAAGAGGTCGTGGGCCAGCTTCTGGCCCGCTACGCCATCGCCGATATCAACGTGGACAACCCGCCGATGGAGGAAATCATCGCGCGGATCTACGAGCGTGAGACATGATACGCTATGCCTTTGTGCTCAGAACCGCCGCCCGCCAACAATGGGTCTATCGCGGCGAGTTGGTAGCGCGGGCGCTCCAGATGGTGCTCTTTATGGGCGTATTCATGGCCCTGTGGAGCACGGCCTTTGCCGTCAGCGGCCGGGCGGAGCTGAAAGGCTTTTCGCTGACCGAGATGGTCTGGTACCTGGCCATGACCGAGACGGTCGCTCTCTCCACGTCGCGCGTGTTCATGGAGATCAGCGAGCAGGTCAAAGCCGGCGACCTGGCCTACACCCTGGCCCGGCCGCTGAGCTACCCCTTTTTCCAGGTGGCCAACTCGCTGGGCGGCTCGGCGCCCCGCTTCCTGCTCAACCTGCTGACCGGCGCGGCGGTAGTGACGGTTGGGCTACGGGCGGTGGCGGGCAGCCTGCCCGGGTTCGCGGCGTTTCTGGGCGTGGCGGCGCTGGCCCTGCTGCTCGACGCGCTGATGGCCGTGCTCATCGGCCTGGCCGCCTTCTGGATCGAGGAGGTCAACCCCATCTACTGGATTTACAGCAAGCTGCTCTTCACCGTGGGCGGACTCTTCCTGCCGCTGGAGCTTTTTCCCGATTGGTTGCAGGCGGCCGTCCGCTGGCTGCCCTTCCAGTACGTCACCTACGTGCCAGCCCGTACCTTTGTCCGTTTTGAGCCCGAGTTCGTAGCGCAAGGGGTCCTCGGGCAGGTGATCTACGTCGTCGTGATGGCCGGGGCCGTGGGGCTGGTCTGGCGGGCCGCCCGGCGCCGCCTGGTGGTCCACGGAGGCTAAATCGAGACTGGTCCAAGCTTGAAGATTGGACCAGTCTGGGAGAACACATGAAATCTGTTCGATTGGTGGCGGGCTATTTGCGCCACAACCTGATGTCGGCCATGGCCTACCGGGGGGCGTTTTTGCTCCAGGTGTTCGGCATGGTCCTCAACAACACCATGCTGCTTTTTTTCTGGTGGGTACTCTTCAGCCAACTGCCCACCCTGCGCGGCTGGACCCTCGACCAGGTGATGACCCTCTACGCCGTGGTCGCCTTTGGCTTTGGGCTGGCCAATGTGGTCTGCGGCAACGCCTTCCTGGTGGCCCGCCTCATCGTCCGCGGCGACCTGGACTACTACCTGGCCCTGCCCGCCGATCCGTTGGTCCACCTGCTGGTGTCGCGCATGTCGGTCTCGGCCTGGGGCGACATGGCCTTTGGCCTGGCCGTCTACCTGCTCGCCGCGCCGCGCTTCTGGGCCAGCCTGCCGCTGTTCCTGCTGCTCGGCCTGCTGGCCGGGCTGGTGTTCGTGGCCTTTGGCGTGCTGGTCGGCTCGCTGGCCTTCTGGGTAGGCAACGCCGACAACCTGGCCACGCAGGCCGTCAATGCCCTGATCACCTTTGGCATCTATCCCATCGAAATTTTCCCCGGCGCGATCCAGTGGCTACTCTACACGCTCATCCCCGCCGCATTCGTCGGCTCGCTGCCGGCGGCGCTACTGACCGACTTCCACTGGGGGCGGCTGGCCGTGCTCGCGGCCGCCGCCGGGGGATTCGCGCTGCTGGCCCGCCTCGTCTTCCAATGGGGCCTGCGCCGCTACGAATCGGGCAACCTGGTCACCGTGCGCGGCTAGGAGCGTCCCGAAAAAGGTGGATGCCACAGGGTTGGATCGAAGGTACGCCCTATCCTTCTCTTTGAATCACTTCGGGAAAAAAGGTGAGCCCCTGATTGCTCAA
>JASFTJ010000293.1:0-4426 GCA_050053615.1 Anaerolineae bacterium
CCGAGAGAACCTTCTTGGCCCGCTCCTGGCCAACGACGTACTCCTCCAGCCGCTGGTAGATCTCGCGGGGTGCGGGCAATCTAGTAATGCCCCCAGCTGTGCGCTCCTTTGCCTCCTGTTGTCTCTCTTCCTCCAGAATCTCCACACACAGCCAGACACACTCGTCGCAGATATAGACTTTGTCAGGACCGGAGATCAGCCGGTCCACCTCTTCGTAGTCCCTCTGACAAAAAGAGCAATAGTGCGTGTCCATTCTCTGATCTCGCCCCATCGCTACACTCCTACGACTCTGGCTCGCCAGAGTCGTCCTTTTTCTCTTCCTCTTTGTCTTCCTTTTCAGCGCCGACGGACAATACTTCGTCGATGATGCCATATTCCACGGCCTGGTGGGCATCCATAAAGTAATCTCGATCGAAATCGTCGGCAATCTTTTCCACCAACTGACCAGTGTGCTTGGACAAGACATGATGCAGCAAGTCCTGCATCCGCTTGAGCTCTCTATACTGGATCTCCACGTCAGGTGCATAGCCCCGCGCGCCGCCCCCGGCTGGGTGCATGTGGATCGTGGCATGGGGCAATGCGTACCGCCGCCCCTTCTTGCCAGCGGCCAGCAGAACCGTGCCCAGGCTGGCCGTCCAGCCCACGGCAATGGTCGAAACTGGTGCCCGCAGCATCTGGATCGTATCATAGATGGCCAATCCGGGATAGATCTCCCCGCCAGGTGAATTGATGTACAGTTGAATCTCTTTCTCCGGATTCTCCCGGTCGAGAAAGAGCAACTGGGCCACAATCAGGTTGGATACCTGGTCGTTGATAGGCGTGCCCAGAAAGACTATCCGTTCCTTGAGCAGGAGCGAGTAGATGTCGTAGGCGCGCTCGCCGCGTCCAGTTGTTTCGATCACCATCGGAATCAAGCTATTTCGCATTGTCAATCCTCCTGAATGCAACGATCTTGCTACCCTACAGAACTCTCTACCCATGATTACAAGGTTTGGCGTAAAAAGCAGGGCAATTTGGGAAATCGCCCCTGGACAAGTTGACAACTTGTCCTACAATCTGCACAAGAGACGCACCCCTCGATTTGGGTAGGGTAGAAAAATCTCACAACACAAGTCTACACCCAGACGCCTCTATCGTCTGTAAGATGCCTCCCCGCCCCTGGGTCCACCTCAATCCGACGCGTCGCTCTCAGGTTCCTCACCCAGTTCTTCTTGCACGTCCGCGTCATCCGCAATCTCCACCTCAACATCAGCTTTGGTTTCAGCTTCCACCTCGGCCTCAGCTTCCGCTTGTTCCTCCAAAGGCGGAGCGTTGCCTTTGGCAATCTGGAGAAGCCGTTCACGCGCCCCGGCTCGGAGCAGGTCATCTACCAACATCTGGCGTCCGACCTCGCTATCCAGCATCGCCCGCATCTGGTCGGCTTTGTCGCCAGCCTCCTCGAGCATCTGGGCGATCTCGGCTTCAATCTCATCTTCGCCAACCTCCAAGCCCTCTCGCCTGGTGATTTGCTCCAGTACCAATCTCGCTCGGAGACGCTCTTCAGCGGCAGGACGGAGCTCCTGCTTGTACTCCTCACGGGTCTTGCCCATCATCCCCAAGAATGCATCCATATCCATGCCCGGGGGCAGTATCTCTTGCTGTATCTGCCCGAACAAAAACTCGCTCTCTTGATCAACAGCCTGAGATGGATACTCAAACTTGGCCGCTCCTTCAATCACGGCCCCCACTACTCGCTCAAAGTGCTCCGCCTCGGCCGCCTCAAGGGCCGAGGTCTCCATCTGTTCACGTAGGGCCGCCCGCAGATCATCCAGGCTGTCATAGTCACCGACCATCATCGCCAGATCATCGTCCAGGGGAGGCATGTCTTTCTCGCGCACCGTGTGCAGTTCGACCGTCACCGTGGCCTCTCGACCCACCAGGTCTTTGTCGTAAGCATCGTCGGGCACAGTCAGAACAAAGGTCTCTTTCTCGCCGGACGACATGCCCACAATCTGCTCAGAAAGGCCGGGAAGGTAGAAGGTGGCCTCCTCGTCGAGAAGCACCTCCTCTTCCCCTTCGTCGATGATCTCCTCCCCATCGACTGTGCCCTCCACGTCCACCACGACCTGGTCCCCCCAGGCGGCCGGCCGCTCCACAGGTATCCACTGGACATGCTGTTGACGGAGTTCTGCCAGTTGTTCCTCTATGTCCTCGTCGGTGACCGGCTCCGGATCGAGGGGTACACGCACTGCACGATAATCGCCCAGATCGATCTCGGGCTGGATGGGCAGCAGGATCGTCATGCGAAAGGGATCCCACTCCACCTCCTGCAACTCGCCGGGCTGGAATGGTTCGTAGTCGATCTGTTCCAGCGCTTTTTCGTACAAGTCATTCCCAAAGTCGTCCAACGCTTCCTGCCTGACCGCCTCGCGGCCAAAGGTCCGCACCACCGCGCGCAGGGGCGCCCGCCCCCGGCGATAACCCGGTATCTCGAATTGGCGCGAGATCCGCCGGCCGGTTCGGCGCAGCTTCTTATGGATCTCATCAGCATCAACCTCAATAACAACGTTGACCTGGCAATTGTCCAGTCGCTCCGTCGTAACTTTCATGTCTGTTCTCAGCCTCCTGTCTGGTCGCTGTGCGCGGCGTATTATACCTCAATTCAGTAGAGCCGCCAAACAGCCTTGGGTCCATCGTTCACTACCCATTTGACAGAAGCACCGATCTTGTGCCAGCAGATGGGGGTTCTTGTGCTCACCGCGCCCACTCGGCTCGGCGCCAGTGAATCTCTGGCCGGCGCCGGTTGCCCCAGCGCCAGACCAGCCCCACCGGATAGCCGATCATCTTGGCCACATCCCCTACGACGCAGATCACCGGCACCAGCAGGAACGCCTTCACCCGGTCAAGCCGGCTGTCGGGCCGCACCATCGGCCACAGGCGGCGGTAGGGCACGGCAGTGCGGAGGACCACCCCAACCAGCAGTGCCAGCCACCACCAGGGCGAGTGGAGCAAAGCCAGCGCGATCAGCAGCGGCCCAGCCAACAAGAAGGTCAAGTAGCGGATGGCATGCCGCTTGCGCCAAAGATCGGCCTTGCCATCACCGCGCGCATACTGGTAGTATTGCTTGAAAAACGCCCGCAGACTGCCCCGAGGTCGGAAATGAACCTTTGCCTCTGGGGCAAAGGGGAATGATCCGTAGAGCTCCCGCAACCGAAAATCGAAAATGAGGTCCTCGCAGTAGTCCAGCCACTCGGGATAGCCGCCGACCGCCTCCCAGGCCGCTTTGCGAAAGGCCACCGACCGGCTAGACGGCAGAAACGTCTCCGCATCGATCTCGCGGACGTGCGGCAGAACGGTGGCCCCCATCGCCGTCTCAAAGATGCTTTGTGGATCTGCCACAAACCAGCCAGAGACGACAGCGACAAAGCGATCCGATTCCTGACGCTCAAAGGGCGCGACGAGCGCTGCCAGCCAATCCTCTTCCAGCCGCACCCCCGCGTCAACCGACGCAATCACATCACCCGTGGCGGCAGCGATGGCTGCATTGCGCCCCGCCGAGATGTTGGCGCCTGGTGCTCTCAGGATCCGCATCGGCAGCAACCCCAACGCTGCCCACCGCTCCAACGCTTCCAGCGTCCCATCGGTCGAGCCGCCATCGGCGATCACCACCTCGTCAGGCAGACGCGTCTGGCCGACCAGCGACTCCAGCAGCCGCTCAATGGCCGCCCCTTCGTTCAGCACGGTTGCAATGACCGAAACTTTCATGGTCTACTCCTATTGGACGTTCGTCAGACTGCGATGGAGCATTCTCTCTTGTGGCGTAGGAAAGCACATCCTGGCGGCCTTGGTCGCGCCCTAGCGTGTGGACTGATCCCCACCGCCAACTCACCATGTCCCTTGCCCGGTGGTTGCCAAACCGGTCAGAACGTGGTATAATACCCCCAGTAGTTGGGGGTCGCCCTCTGATAACCACAACATCTAGGGGTTCGGGGACAAGGACACAACCATGAAATGGAGACACTGGAGCATTCTGATCATTTTGGTGCTATTGAACTATCTCATCTTTAGCACCGCGTTCACCCAGCTGGCCGAGCAGCGGCAACCTGGTCCGCGTCCGACCCGGACGCCTTGGCCCACCTTCGAGAACATCGAACCAAGCCCTGTTGCCTGGGTCGTATTGCCCACCAGCACTCCAGTGCCTACGAGAACCCCTATCACGCCAACGCCAACGATGGACACCACCGCCAGCGCAGACAATACATCAACCATCGAAGCCACGGCCACAGTCCCCGAAAATCCACCCGAGACTGTCACCCGATCCACCACCGCGACACCCACCAGAACGCCCAAGCCACCGACCGCCACGCCCTCCGGCCAGACGATCATTCACAAGGTCAAACGCGGGCAGACGCTGTCGGAGATTGCCAAGGACTATGGTGTGACCGTA
>JASFTJ010000294.1:0-4400 GCA_050053615.1 Anaerolineae bacterium
GTTGCTTGGGGGAGCTTGTGATAAAATTGAAATATCTGAATTTGGAAGCGAGCGAGTCGCTGGGGAAAGGGTGTTGCAGGCTGACAATCATGCACAGAAACGATAATGTACCATGACCCTGTTTAATTTTGGGCTCAAGCTACCGCTTTACTGGAGTTTCTATCATCTGGGGTGGCCCAAGATGCTGCCTTTTAGTATCGTTATTAGCGTCAGCTTTCGCTGCAACAGTCGATGTAGGACCTGTGAGGTGTGGCGCAAGCCCAGCGATGACATGACCGTCGAGGAATGGCGCAAGGTTTTTGCCAATTTGGGCCATGCTCCCTTCTATCTAACTTTTACCGGCGGTGAGCCCTTCCTGCGGTCGGACGTGCATGAACTGGTCATTGCTGGGGTGGAGCTGTGTCGGCCCGGTGTCGTTACCATCCCCACCAATGGACTGCTGACAAAGCGAACTCTCGACCGCGTGGATCAGATTTGCACAGCCGCTCAGACTTCTCAGATTGGCATCAATCTCTCTCTGGATGGCATCGGCGAGGAGCACGACGAGATCCGTGGGGTGCCGGGCAACTGGGATCGGGCCATGGAGACGTGGCAAGGCCTGAAGAAACTCCAGGCCAAGCACAAGAATCTGGTGCTGAGCGTCCACACCGTTGTCTCCAAGTTCAACGCCGATCGCATCCGCGCCATTATTGAGGGGTTGGAATTTCTGGAGCCTGATTCGTACATCACCGAGGTAGCCGAGGAACGGGTCGAGTTGGACACGGTGGGCTGGGATATCACCCCAGCCCCAGAGGAGTACGCGCCTATCGCCGACTATTTGTCGGCGCGGGCAAAAGCGGCGCCGACAACGGGGTTGGCCCGCTTTACCCAGGCCTTCCGGGCGCAGTACTATCAACTCGCCAAGACTGTTTTGCGGGAACGGAAACAGGTCCTCCCCTGTCAGGCTGGTTGGGCCAGCGGGCACATTGCCCCCAACGGCGACGTTTGGACCTGCTGCATCCGCGCCGCTCCAGTGGGCAACCTCCGCCAGACCGACTATGACTTGCGGCCCATCTGGTTCGAGCAGGTTGGGCAGATGCGCCGTCTGCGTCGGAGCATCGCCGCCCAGGAATGCGCCTGCCCTATGGCCAATGCCAGCTATGCCAACATGCTACTGCATGCGCCTACCGTTGCTCGTGTGACCCAACAAGTGCTGGGTCGATGGCCCAGCGCCTGACCCCATTTCCGTCTCTGACCACTTGCCAAGCTCGGTAAACGATGGTATTATGTATGCAAGGCGTATTGGGAGTCACGTGTGGTTCATGGACATATCCTAGCGATTGTGACACCGTTGCTGGGGGCGGTCGTGTGGATGGGTGGTCCTTTTCCAATCCCCGCAGTTTCACGCCGGCAGAGTTTCACCATGTGTGATTCTCAGGCGACGATGCCGCCCATTGCGACGTCCAAGCTGGTGATGCCGCTGTACCGGCATTGTAGTCAGGAGGATGATCAATCACGGGTGAGGACGGCGACGTGAGGTTGTGTACAGATCTTGTGGGGGTAGGGAAAGGCGAACAGGAGGTCCGCGATGAGCAGTAGGCAACCGACCGGCGTGGCCCACGTTGATTTCTTTACCACGACGCACCGCATTTCGGGGGCGATTCAGACAGGTCCCCGCCGTCTCAGTGACGTGTTAAACGATAGGTCCCAGTCGTATCTGCTGGTGTCCAGTGTCTACGTCTCGCGACTTGACAAACCGGGCGAGATCGGTGCTCACGCGCCGGTGGCGTATCTGTCAAAGGAGAATCTGTGTTTTGTGATCGTGCCATCTCAGGAAGCACGGTTCATTGAGAGTGGTCGGTTCAGAGTCCAGAAATCTGAGGCCCTGGTGACCTTGCCGGGATTTGAGGTGCGGGGCACGTTCGTCGGTCCTCGCAGGGCTGATGTGCGGAGCTTTTCGCCAGCTGCACTCGATGCGTTCTTGGTTCTGACGGAAGCTACCGCTCAGAACATCGCCGCGCCCAAAGTGGTCTACCAGGGCAAGGCGATCTTGGTGAACCAGGCCTACTTGGAGAGCTTGTGTCTGATGGAGTGAGGGGCGTGGATTGCCTTCACGATCCGTCACGAGGAGACTGTCATGCCAAAGGCGTTGGTGATTGACGACGAAGCAGCATTGACAACCGTTGTTGGACGCTTTTTAGAGCGTGCTGGTTTCGACGTCGATGCCGCCACATCGGGCCCGGAGGGCTTGCGGAAAGCGGTTGTGAAGCAGCCTGATGTGGTCATTGTGGACATTATGATGCCGGACATGGATGGGTACGAGGTCTGTCGACGCCTGCGGCGCGATCCACGCACCGCCCGGGCGACCATCTTTGTGCTGACGGCGCGGGGCCAACTTGTGGATAGACAAATGGCACTGCAGGCCGGGGCCGATGCGCACGCAGTAAAGCCCTTTACAGGAAAAGAGCTCGTCAAGGATATTAAGCGGCTGATAGCTGAGAAGCCTCCGATGGGAGCACCCATGGGCCAACAGGTTCTTGTGCTGCGACTTGAAGAGGGAGCGGGAGCGACGACCGTGGCCACCAATTTGGCGCTCTCTTTGGCAAAAGGGAGACACTTGACGGTCATCATCGACATGGTGTTGGAGGGAGGGCAGGTTGGCCAGCGGATGAGATTGCCGGAAACGTCCTCGGGGTTGGACTTGTGGGAAGCGGGCGTCGATGCCGACGACTTGGCGGCCCGTTTGATGCGACACGACAGTGGCCTGTTCGTCCTGCCAACCTCGCCCCGGTCACAAGGCTTGCGGCCCGATCCCAGGATGGCGGCGCAGCTTCTGGTTCGCCTTCAGAGCTGGTACGATTATCTGGTTGTCGATACGCCTCGGGATCTGGGTGTCTTGACCCGGATTCTTCTGAGGACTTCGGGCTTGGTTCTCCTGCTGCTCACGCCAGACGCGGAAGCGTTACGATCCGCGCAAACTAGCCTCGCGGCAATCAGACGCCTTGATAGTCCCTCTCTGCGGATCTGGCCTGTACTCAACATGCTCAACTCCGATCAGCGCGCCTTCCAAAAAGAGGTGGAGGAGATGCTGGGCTTGCCGGTTGCTGCTGTTCTGCCCTGGTCCCCGGAAGAGTGCACTCAGGCAGCAGAGAGTGGCAGACCCGTGGTCTTGAGCTTCCCCGAATCGTCCCTGGCGCGGGAGTTTGACGCTCTGGGGCAGCAGATTGTGCAGACGGTGTCTGCGCCATGAGTCTTGGTCCCGTGGGACAGAGCCGACGCGTTCCAGAACGGGAACTGTGGCAGGAGATGATCCGCGTCGGCCGGCTCCTGTGGGAACGAGGCTATGTTGCTGCCACAGACGGCAACCTCTCGGTCCGGTTGGGGCCCGATCGGCTGCTTGTCACCCCCAGCGGCGTGAGCAAGGGCTTTCTCTCCACGGAGGACCTGGTCGTGATCCGCCCCGATGGCGAACCACTCTCCGGCCGGCGACCGTCATCCGAGATCCTGATGCACTTGGAGGTCTACCACCAGCGCCCCGACGTAAACGCCGTGGTCCACGCCCATCCGCCTGTCGCCACCGCATTTAGCGTGGCTGGGGTATCACTGGCTCGTTGCGTGCTGCCCGAGGTAGTTGTCACACTGGGCAGCATCCCGACCACCGAGTACGCCACGCCGGGCACGACCGAAGTGCCGGAGAGCATCCGTCAGGCCATTCAGGACCATAATGCGCTGATCCTCGCGCACCATGGTAGCTTGACGGTGGGGGAGACATTGTGGGAGGCCTATCTGCGCCTGGAGAAGGTGGAGCACGTGGCCCGGGTGACGCTGGCAGCGCAGCAATTGGGTCATGTGGGCACCCTGGCCCAAGAGGCCGTGGACAAGCTGACACAAATGCGCCGCGAACGACGCGATCCGCAAGATCGCGTTGTTTCTCGCGCTAGCAATCTGCAGAAATCCAAAGGAGAAATGGTGCAACGATGAAAGGTTTGGTGTTAAGTGGCGGAAAGGGAACTCGTCTCTATCCAATTACATACACCAGCGCCAAGCAACTGGTGCCGGTGGCCAATAAACCGGTCCTCTTTCGCGTCATCGAGGCCATCCGCGACGCGGGGATCGAGGACATTGGCATTGTGGTGGGCGACACAGCCCCAGAGATCAAGGAGGCCGTAGGGAAGGGCCGGCGCTGGGGGGTGAAAATCACCTATATTCACCAGGATCAACCGCTGGGTTTGGCTCACGCGGTCAAGGTCAGCCAGGAGTATCTGGGGAACGACCGGTTTGTCATGTTTCTGGGCGACAATGTCATCGAGGGAGGGATTTCGGAGCTCATCCGTCAATTCGAGAGCAGCGAGTACAATTGTCAGATCGTCTTGACCCCCGTCGAGGACCCGACCCAGTACGGTGTGGCCGAGCTGGAGCCG
>JASFTJ010000295.1:0-4394 GCA_050053615.1 Anaerolineae bacterium
TGGTGGGGAGTACCGACGGAAAGCAAGAGAGTTGGGAGGGAGGAGGTGATGCACAGCGTACAAAGCTTGGAAGATCCTCACGTCTTGGCTTGTTTTGCCACAGTTCATCAAGCGTCCGATCAGGTAGGCGGTCCGGCAGATGTCAATCTGGAGCCGTGAATGTGCTCTAGACGTTCCGTCACAGCTCACCCTCCCGCAGGCTTGAGCTGGGATTCAGGCAGAATTCGATTGAACTGTCGGATGTCATGAACGGCTTTATGCGGGGAGGTTGAGTAGTCACTCTATTCCAAATAAAGGAGGAAAAAAACATGCGGAAGTCTGATGCGTTCAAGCTGTTGGCCCTGGTATTGGTTGGGAGCCTTCTGATCGCGGCATGCGGTCCCACCACTACCCCAACCATCAAGATCGGCATCAATGCACCCCTCACTGGCGATATCCCCAAGGTGGGGGAAGGCACCAAGTACGCAGCCGAGATGTGGCTAGAAGACATCAATGCCGCCGGCGGCCTGGATGTCGGAGGCACGAAATACGAGGTCGAGACGGTTATCGAGGACAATGAGTCCAAGGGCGAGTCGGCGGCAGCGGCCAACACCAAACTGATCACGCAGGACGAAGTCCTGGCCATCGTCGGGCCGCAGGCCTCCAAGCAGGCCGTGCCAGCCGGCGGCGTGGCCAACGACCAGGAAACGCCCATGATCAGCCCCTGGTCCACCAATCCCAATACCACCCTGGACCGTCCCTGGGTCTTTCGCGGTTGTTTCCTGGACCCCTTCCAGGGGCCTGTCGCGGCCAACTTTGCCACCGATGAGTTTGGCTTCACCCAGGCCGCCGTGCTCTATGACGTGGCCAGCGACTATCCGAAAGGCCTGGCTGAGTACTTCAAGCAAGCCTGGGAAGATCTGTACGGCGAAGGTTCGGTCGTGGCCTTTGAGAGCTTTACCACGGGCGACACCGACTTTAGCGCCCAACTGACCAAGATCATTGATTCGGGCGCCGAGTTCTTTTTCACGCCTCAGTACTACAACGAGGTGGCCCTGATCGTACAGCAAGCCCACGAGCTGGGTTGGGACAAGCCGATCCTGGGCAGCGATAGTTGGGGCTCAGCCGAGACAGTCAAGCTTTGCGGCGAGGATTGCTACGGGGCCTTCTTTAGCACTCACTACGCCGCCGCCGGGGCCAAGGGCGCAACCAAAGAGTTCATTGACCGCTACAACGAAGCGCACGGCTATGTGCCCGACGACGTGGCGGCCCTGACCTGGGACAGCTTGCACATCATCCAGCGGGCTATCCAGGACTGTGGCGAGATCACGGGCGACATCAAGACCGACCGCAAATGCGTCCGTGACGCGCTGGCCAAGATCAAAAACTTTGACGGCATCACCGGCCAGATGACCTTCACCGAAGAAGGTGACCCCATCAAGTGCGCTGTCATCGTCAAGATCAGCGACGCCGGCGAGTTCGAGTTCTACAAACAGGTCTGCCCGTAGACGCAGAGTCATGGGCCAAGTGTCACGTGTCAAAGATCAGACCTAGAGGAGAGCGGGCCTGAGGCTCCACGCCCTGGCCCGCTTTCCTCCATGAGCAAGGAGCCAGAACGATGACGTTCTTTCTACAGAACCTGGTTAACGCTCTGCAGTGGGGCAGCTTTTATGCCCTGATCGCCCTGGGCTACTCGATGGTCTACGGTGTGCTGTTGCTTTTCAACTTTGCCCACGGCGACGTGTTTATGGTCGGCGCCTACGTCGGCTTTTTCGTTTCCGGCGGCTTGTTGGCACTGGCTACGGCAGGATTCCTCGCCCTGCCGGTGCCGGTCATGCTCGGCCTGGCGCTGGTGCTGACCCTCATCATCTCCATGTTTTTGAACTCTTTCGTAGGCATGGCCGTCGAACGGATCGGCTACCGCCCCCTGAGACTCCGAGGCGCCCCCCGCGCTTCGGCGGCGATCACCGGCCTAATGCTGGGCATCATCCTGGAAGTCGGGAACCTGATCTTGTTGGGGCCTCAGCGCCGCAAGTTCCCCGACGAGTTGGTGCAGATCGGGAGCACGCCGATCCAGGTCCTGGGGGTCAGCGTCACCCCCAAAAAGATCGCCATTGTGCTCGTGTCTCTGGCTCTCATGTATGGCCTGCACCTGTTCGTCAGTCGGACCAAATGGGGGATGGCCATGCGGGCGCTGGCCTACGACATGGCCCGCAACTATGGCGTCGTGCCCTTGATGGGTGTACCCATTGACAACATTGCCCTCCTGACCTTTGCCATTGGCTCTGGCCTGGCTGCCGCGGCCGGCATTCTGTTCGGCATCGCCTACCCCGTGCTCGACCCCTACATGGGCATTCGCTTTGGCTGGAAAGCCTTCGTCGCCGCTATCCTGGGCGGCAGAGGCTCAATTCTGGGAGCCTGTTTCGCCGGCTTTCTTCTGGGTTTTATCGAGATTTTTGTCGCAGCGTTTCTTCCCTCCACCCTGCGCGATCTGATCGCCTTCTCCATCGTTCTCATTATCCTGACCTTCCGTCCCCACGGTCTCTTCGGAGAAGCCTACACCGCCCGGTTGCGGCTGTAGCCGACCGGCCATCGGCACGAAAGGAGCGAGGAATTCACATGGAATCTCAAATCGGTGCCCTGTCAATGCCAAAGTGGAAGCAATGGTTCAGGTCCTTCCGAGCGCTCTTTGCCCGAGTTCCCTTGTTGGGCTGGCTCGTCGGCGCTTTGCTCGCCGTGATCCTGGAACAACTGGTCGGGCTGCCCCTAGCCCGGATCTTGGGGATGTTCAAAAACCCGGCCCTGTTCGGTTTCTCCCTGGCCCTCCAAGAGCCGGCGCTGATCCCCAGTGCCCTTGTGTACGTCCTGCTGATTTACGTACTGCCCATCGGGCTCGTGGCCCGACTGGGCGCAACCCTGGCCAACAAGGCGGCGGCCTGGCTCCTGCGGTTTCCCCTGGTTGTCTCGGTCATCGTTCACCTGAGCTTGCTTTACGTCATTTTGTCTCTCTGGTCTGGCGCGAGCGCCTATCGGGACCTGGTCTCCAAACTCACCCTGATCGCTGTGATGGTGACCTTGAGCCTGAACGTTGTCAACGGCTACATGGGCGAGTTTTCCTGCTCCCATCCCGGCTTTATGGCTCTGGGCGCTTACACCGCCTCGGTCTTTACGATTCTCCTCTTTGTCCAGGATAACAAGTTCGGGCCGCCACTCCTGCCGCCGGCCCTCGGGCCGTTCCTTTTCCCTCTGGCCCTGCTTCTGGCAGGTGCTGTATCGGCGGGGGGTGCCCTGCTGGTGGCCATCCCCTCCTTCAAGACGCGAGGGGACTATTTGGCCATCATTTCTTTGGCGTTCATGTTCATTGTCAAGAGTCTGTTCGAAAACCTGGAGGTGGTCGGCGGGGCGCGGGGCCTGGGCAACCATCCGGACTGGGCCAACCTGCTCACCGTGTTCGTCTGGACGGTGCTCTGTGTGTGGACCATCAACAACTTTGTGCGTTCTACCCTGGGCAAGGCGTTGAATGCCGTGCGCGACGGGGAAATGGCCGCCGATGCCATGACGGTAGACACCCGCCGCACCAAAATGGTGGCATTCTTGTTCGCCGCTTTCTGGGCTGGCGTGGCCGGTGGATTGCTGGGTCATGTGCTCAAGTACGTGAACCCTGGCACCTTCGACCTGAAAAAATTGGCCGAAGTCCTGGCCATGGTCTATTGGGGGGGATTGAACTCGGTCGTGGGTTCTATCTTTGGCGCGGTCAGCTACAACCTGCTGAGCGAGGCCCTCCGCCCCTTGGCGCTATGGAAATGGATGATCATCCCCATCATGCTTATCCTGGTCATGATTTTCCGTCCCACAGGCCTCATCGCCTTCAGAGAGTTTGACATTCAACATCTCCTCGAACCAAGATGGGAATCGGAGAGGGAGGTATAGCATGACCCTGCTTCGCGTCGAAAAAATGACCCATTGGTTCGGTGGCCTGCGGGCGGTGTCCGACTACAGCCTGGAGATCGAACCAAGCCAGATCCGGGGGCTGATTGGCCCCAACGGCGCCGGCAAGACGACGATCTTTAACCTGATCACGGGCCGGTACAAGCCCACGGAGGGAAATGTTTTCCTCGACGGCCACGAGATCACCGGGCTTGCGCCGCATACCATCGCGTCCAGGGGCATCGCCCGGACCTTTCAGAACCTCCAGTTGTGGCGCTATATGACGGTCCTGGAACACGTCAAAATGGCCCAATATTCCAAGATTGATTACGGCCTGGCTGGGGCCTTTCTTGGCACGCCCAAGCGCCATCGGCAAGAGAAAGAGATGGAAGAAAAAGCTCTGGGCCTGCTGGAAATCGCCGGCGTCCGCCACCTGGCCGACCAGGTAGTGACCAACCTACCCTACGGCGCCCAACGAAGGGTGGAGC
>JASFTJ010000296.1:0-4387 GCA_050053615.1 Anaerolineae bacterium
ACGATCGTAATTCAGGATTCAGGACTTGGGATTCGCCGAGTGCAGCGGCGGAGCGGATCCTGAGCCCCGAATGCCAATTTATGGTTTACTTTCTACCCACAACACCACTTCTTGGTCCACGACGGGATAGTAGCCCTTGTTGAACAGTAGCCAGCGGATTAGGCTCTGTCCTCTCAGGTCCCAGGGCGTCCCGCTCAGCCGCAGGGGAAAGCCGCGTCCGCGGAACGTCTCGCCGATGGGCAGATCTTGTTCGGCCAAGGTCACAGCAGCGGCGGTATCCGGTGACGTCGAGAGATCATCTACCGTCGTTTGCTGGTCGAATTCGCGCAGGTACCAGGCCACAACCGGACCCGTGGCCGCATCCACCGTGATGGGCAAGGTGTGTGCATCGCCGGCTTTGTTCGCCGACAATTCTTCTAGTTCGGCTGCCAGCACGCGCACGTCCGGGGCTGTGGTCTGGACGATCATCAACTCGCGGGGATCGGCGGCATAGGCCACGTTGAGTCCCCACGTGGCCTTGAATCCCCATAGCCCCAGGATCACGAGAGCGGCCAGCCAGCCACCACCCACGACCGGCTGGGCGCCGCGCCAGGCCCAGACCACCGCACCCAGACCTACTAACAACATCAAGGCCACAGAGGCCAACAACCAGTAGGCGCTGCTGGTATAAAGCGTCAATCCGACAAACGAGACGGTCGAGACCTCATCAGTCAGGCCGTAGGCCGCGATCTGCAGGTAGAAAAAGATGCCCAGCCCCAAGGCGACGGCAGCGATGGCGATGCTCTCCTTCCAGAGGGCGCGGCGGGTCACCCACTGCCAGGCGTGCTCCACGCCCTGCCCGGCCAGCAAAGCCAATGGCACCACGACCCACAGAATGTTACCGACCAACCGGTACCCTGAGAGCAAGAATACAATCATCGCCACAGCTGTCCAAAAGACCAGAAAAACTGTGTGGGGAAACAAGGAGCCATGCCGCGGCGACCCCTGCGAGTCGGACCGACGGCCCCGCAGCCCTCGCCTGGCTCCGACCAGCCCCAGCAGCAGGATGAGCGGTTCGTAGCGCACAAGCAACAGGATCGGATAGTTCACAGCTCTGATACTGGTCCCCGGAGCAAAGCTCCATAGCCAAGCGGCCAGTAGATCGGCGGTGTGGCCCAAACCGGCTAGATGGAGGACAAATGTCGTCGCCACCAAACCGAACACTGCGCCCAGGACAGCGCCGATCCGGGTCAGCAAACTCGTCTCGTCACGGACTGCCCACCAGGCCACCAACAGTGAGGACCAGCCGGTTTCGCGGTTCTGAAGCCGCTCGGTCAGGTAGAGCAGGAGGGCAAAGGCGGCAAAGATTAGTGCTAGCGTAATGGTGCCCGGGTCGGCGCACAAGCCGAGGCCCATCGCTGCTGTTGCCAGATAGAGGTAGCTCGGCCGACGTGTGTCCAGATAGTTGATCAGTCCAACGGCCATCGCCAGGCCACAGGCCGTCGCCAAGATTGCTCCGTCGACATTTCGTGAGAAGTAGATGGCCGACGGCGAGAGGGCGAGCAACACCGCTGCGGCCAGCGCACCGCCCCTCCCCAACCGATGGCGCAGCCAGTATGGCAGCAACACCAAGACCAACCCAGCCAGGGCAGGTAGCCAGCGGGCAGTGATATCGCTGGCGCCCAGCAGGCTAAAGCCGACGACGTTACCCGTGAACAGCGCGGGGATCGTTCCGGCCGGCGCCACCTGGGAAGCGTTCTGTGTGAAGCGGTAGGCGGCCAAAGCCTGGCTGGCCTCAGCTTCGCTCAACGGCCGCAGTCCCAGTTGATAGAACCGCAGCACGGCCGCCAGCAAGCCAATGACGAGGTAAGCTGCTCGCTCAACAGTAATCATTGGAGATTGGGTATTTGCTATTGGATGTTGGGCATTGCTCATCAGAATTTGCCTTCGGTCTTTTTCTACTCCCCAATTTGATAGATCGTCACTCGATCATTTTGATAGACTATGGTCATAAACTTGTCAAACTTTTTCAGGCCTTGTGCATTATGCTTGCTGCGCTCCAATGGCCCTACATAGACGTACCTTATATCATATTCCTCCAGCAGGGTCAAAGCAGCCGTTGGGTCTCGTGTGTTGTAAATGGTCTCGATGTCAGGCGTGCGCGCGTGCTGGACCGTATAGCTGCCACGCCATTGTCCCTCGTGACCAGCCCAGCCCAGCAGCGTGGGCAGTCCCGTCAACGTTGAGACTCGCCCTTCGTACACATAGGAACTACCGCCGCTGCCTGGTGTCTCGAGGATGACGGGTGTGCCGCGGACGTGTTCATTCAACCAGCTGGTAGCGGCATAGTCGTCAGGGTGGCTTTCGGCCAGATAGGCCGTGCCATCCAGAGTGGGCGCATGGTCGAAGCCCCCTGCCCGGCTGTAGTTGCCCAGCACCGGGTAGACCATGCCCATGGCAAAGAGCACCCAGAAGCCAACCTGGAATGCCCGCCCCGGCCAGTTGCGCTGTGGCCGGCCTCGCGGCCAGATTGTACTCAGCCAGAAGAGGGCAAAGGCACTGGCGATACCCATCAGCACCCAGCCCTGAAAGTAGAACTTGAAGATGGTGTTCATCCGCACCCGAAAGTTGTCGTTCAGGTAAATGAACTCGACGCTGAGGGTCAGTAGCAACCCGGCGACAGCGCACAACAGGGCGAAGCAGAGGTTGGGATGGGACAAGATCCCGCTGTCTTTTTCTTCCCTGTGGTCGCCTCTCTCCCCCTGGGAGGGAAGGCTGTGCTTCAGAAGCACGGCGCCGAGCGCCGCCATAGCGGCTACAACTAGCGGCATGACCCACGTGCGCAGTTTGACCAGCAGCAGCCGTCCCTGCACGACCGGCCAGGGGTCCTCACCGACGATTTCGTAGACGGCTGGGATGTAGCGCACGCTTTCCAGAAACTCGCGGCCCTGGGGCAGAAGCAGCATAATCAGTACGATGAGAAGCATGAACCCCAGCGGCGCCAGAATGAATGCAGCCGTCCAGGCGGCCCATCCACGGAGTAGCTTGGCACCCGGCGCTCTCCGCTTCAACCGCAAGGCGAGTAGGGACAGCAAGCCAGCTATCGCCACCAGAAACGGCCCGAACACTACAAAATAATGCCGGAAGCGCGTACCTACGTAGAGTGTCGGCAGAAGCCCGCCGGCCTGTGACTGAAATCCGACATAAAAGGGCAGATAGAGCAGGCCGCCCAGCACGGCCGTCATCGCACCCGTCAGGCCGACGTCGCGGAGGAACGGCCAGCTGAATCGTCTGAAGCGCGCCCATCTCCGCAACCCATAGGCCGCCACAAAGACCAGCCAGTAGATGGGAAAATCCCACGTGTTCAGAAAGCCCAACGCCCCCAGACACAGCGGCACCAAGAAGGACATTTGCTTCACCGGCGCCCACCATGCGTCGGTGTCATCACCTGCCTCCGCCTCCTGAGGTTTCCACAACAAAGCCCTCAACGCTATCGCCAAGACCAGCAGCACAAACGGCAGCGCCAGCACGTGGGGATGCATATCGCCCAGGAGGAAGCTAAAGCCGGGAAACTCGTCAATTGGCTGGATGCCCATCGAGTTGCCCTGCGGGTCTAGGTCGTGGATGACGCGCGAGGCTCGCCACCACCACCAGCCGCTCCGTCCCGGTACGAGGCTCGCACCGGCGACCGGATCGAACGGCTGGTTGATGTCCTTGATGTCCAGCCACTGCCAGAATCCCATCGGCAGAGCCCGCAGGCTGTAGAGAACCTCTAGAAACCCCTCGAGATTGCCCATCACGGCAACGAGGACCGCTCCCAGCAAGCCAAAGCCGATGGGCCTGCCTACAGAGCTGCCTTCTCGATCGGCTCCCTTCACCAAACTGTAGACCAGGCCAAAGGCGCCTGTGCAGGTCAGAGCGAACAGCAGCGCTACGCCCACGTTGAAGGTCAAGTGCGCCGGAAAGCCCGACAGGCGGGTCAGGGTGGCGATCATCACATAGCCGAAATAGTAATAGCTGATGGCGTACCCGCTCAGCCAGGCGTCGTGGGGCGGGAAGTATTCGCTGCGGCCGATGCTGTTCAGGTACATGAGCTCCATGAATTTCTCGCCGCCAGCGGTGGTCAACTCGGGGCTGTAGGCCCGCACTAGTGCCCAGAGCGCCAGAGCCCCGGCGAACAGCAGTTCCACGGCCAGCACCAGCCGCCCATGAGCTCGCAGCCATTCTAGCAGCCCCTGCTCCTTGTCGGGCGCGCCCTGCCTGTCTGTGGCAAGGCCCCGCCGGTAGACAATGAACGATACTATGGCGACGACGACGATGCTGAATAGTGCGCCGCCTGTGCTATTGCGCAACAGCCCCAGCGAACCTCCCATCCACAGCACATAGCTGACCAACAACAAGCCGAGGG
>JASFTJ010000297.1:0-4379 GCA_050053615.1 Anaerolineae bacterium
CGGTTGAAGACCAGTGTCAGCGGGTTGCCCATCAGCAGGCTGACAAAGACGAGCAGCGGCGCGACAAAGAGGGCAATCTGCAAGCTCGAGCCGACCGAGATGGACAAACTCAACTCCATCTGGTTCTTGAGGGCCACCTGCACGCCCACCAGGTGCTCGGCCACGTTGCCGACGAGGGGGATGATGATGATCCCCAGGAAGAACTCGGTGATGCCGATCTCGAGCACCACGTGCTCCACCGAGCCGACGAGTGACTCGCTCATCCAGGCGATGGCCAGCGTCGAGAGGATCAGCACGATCCCGGCCTTGCGCGCCGACCAGGGGACGGCGTCGTGCTCGGCTGCCGGGGCGTGCCTCTGGACGGCGTTGCGCCGGCGCAGTTGATAGATCAAAGCCAGCACGTAAAGTCCGATCATCACCCCCGCTACGCCAAGGCTCAGGTACTCTACCGCGTCATGGTCCACCGTCTCGATGCTGTGGCTGAAAATGGAGGGAATGACCAGCGCGGCCACAGCCAGCATGAGCATCGTCGCGTTGAGTCCGGCGTGGCTCCGCTCGAATTTCTGGGTACCGTGCCGCAGCCCGCCAAGCAGGATACTGAGACCTAATACCAGCAGGATGTTGCCCAGCACCGAGCCGGTCAGCGAAGCGCGCACCAACTCGAGCATCTGGTCGGCCACGTTGGGGTTGACCACGCCCTCGCGGATGGCAAAGAGGGTGATGATCAGCTCGGCAGCGTTTCCAAGTGTGGCGTTGAGCAGACCACCCAGCCGTGGACCGGTGTGGGCGGCGAGGGCTTCGGTGGCCTCACCCATCAGCCCAGCCAGGGGGATCATGGCCAGACCCGATGAGGTGAAGACGAGCACAGGGCTCCAGCCGAGCAGTTCGGCCACGATAGCCACAACACCAAAGACCAGCAAGAGATCTAAGAATCTCATAGAACTTCTCCCTGATCGTCTCTCTTGAGCACCTCAAGACCTTGTGTGATGAATGGTTCGAGGGGTAAGGCCCAGCCCCCGGCTTCGCCGCCCGTCTTGCGCCACACATGGTATATTCGATGAAATGAAGTGAGGAGGCTTGTTATCGCCAAAATCGCCAAGGTAATACAAAGTTGATCAAGAAGGAGTCCCAGGATCATGAGTGCCACCCGAGGGGGGCGTGTCATCAAGCCCACCGGGCACGCCACGCCCAGTGCCTCCGCTCGCGCTCGTGTGTAGCTGACCATCAGCGATCCCACGGTCGCCGCCAGGATCAGAGGTATCTCCAATTGCCCCCCCACCTGTGTATAGTAGACAATCAGACCCAGGAAAACCACCGACTCTTCGAACCGGTCAATAGTCGAGTCCAGGAAGGCGCCAAAGCGGCTGCCCTTGCCGCTGACCCGGGCCAGACTCCCGTCCATGGCGTCACACGCCGCGGCAAAGACATAGGCCAGACCGGCCCAACGAATTGCCCCGCGTGCTACCAGGACTGCCACGCCCGTGGTTAGGACCAGGCCCAGGAAGGTTATCCAGTTCGGTGACACGTTCCAGCGGGCCAACGTCCGGCCAATGGCTTCCAGCATTGGGCGGCTGACATCGCGGGCTTTTTGCTCAATAAATGACATGAGTGTTCATCCTCGTAAACCAGACCTGGGGATGCTATTCCATAGGCCACACGGGGGCTGCCACGAGCCATTGGTCCGGGTGCTTGCCAATGTGCTGTTCCATGGCTGCCACCACCAATGCCATCCCCGCGGCAACGTCCGACTCCAGGTTTCCGGTCCGAAGCAGGTCCAGCGCCGGTTCGATCTCTACCCTGAACGTGTTGTCGGGGAGTCGCGAGGCAAAGGCCGGGACCAGTGGCGCATCGGTCCGTAGTGCTACCCGTACGGGTCCATCAGGCAAGCGAGCCGGCGCATCAAAGAACTTGACGACCTGAGCATTGTCGGCAAAATCGCGGTCGCACGGCAGGGCAATGATCTCTCCCCGTTTCAGCGCCCGAAACAACCCGATCATCGGTCCGTCGGAAGGGATCAGCCGCAGTCCGTGGCTTTGTCGTAGTTGGAGCATATGTTGGAACAGCGCCTCGGGTTGGCCGTGATAAATGGCCCCCGTGATCGGGATTCCGTATGCCAAGGGCAACTGCCCTACTACATCCACGTTGCCGAAATGTGCTGTGATCACCACGACCCCTCGTCCCAGCGCCAGCGCTTGTTCCAAGTGCTCAAAACCTTCGACTTGTGTGATCTCTGCGATCTCGCTGGGCGTGAGTCGGCTTAGACGGAACAGGTCATAGTGACCTTTGACAATGTTCACACATGCCTTGCGAGCTAGCCTTTGTACCTGTTCTTCATCGGCTTTCGGCCCCAGCACATGGCGGATATTGTGAGCGACCACTTGCTTGAGCCGGGGAGAGAGAACATAGAGTAGGCGACCCACCCCCTTGGCTAGTCCATAGCCAATCCGCGGGGGCATGGGGCCAGTCAACACGCCCAGCAGCCGATAGGATGCATAAGTGAGAAATTCAAGCACTGAGGTATCCCCTTCTTGAGTTGGCCGCTGCATCTTAACCCAAAAGGCTCTCGCTGTCAAGCTTGCCAAAGGCATAGTTTTGTGCTAAAGTGTCTTGTGTTGGATGTTATGTATGCGGTTTACGCACGGAGGAAGTGTTTTGTTATGAGACTTGCCGTTTCCCACCCATGGGATCTGTCCGTTGACGAAGCCAAGGCTCTCCAAATGGAATTGGCGGAGAAGGTTGTGCCCGAAACGACTTTTGACCCCTCCGCCGTGGAGACGGTTGCCGGGGTGGACGTGGGTTTTCCCGCCGGCCGAGCGCGGGCGGCGGTGGTTGTGCTCGGGCTCAACGATTTGAAACCGGTCGACTATGCGCGGGTCGAGATGTCGATCACCTTCCCTTATGTGCCTGGCTTGCTGACTTTTCGCGAGGGACCGGTGGTGCTGGCCGCTTTGGAAAAGCTCACCACATGGCCCGACTTGTTTATCTTTGATGGCCAGGGCGTCGCCCATCCTCTCCGCGTGGGACTGGCGGCCCACATGGGGGTCCTCCTCGATTGGCCGAGCATCGGCTGCGCCAAGTCACGACTTGTCGGCGAGCACGACGAGCCAGGCCAAAGGAAGGGCGATTGGGTTCCTCTCTACGACCAAGGTCAAACCATCGGCGCTGTACTCCGCAGCCGGACGAAGGTCAGCCCTGTGTACGTGTCCATCGGCCACCGGATCGGGCTATCCACGGCCATTGATTTCATCCTGCGGTGCACCCCGCGTTACCGTTTGCCGGAAACCACCCGCTACGCGCACAAGGTGGCCGATGGTGCGGAGTTGGAGATTGAGCGAAAGCACCCACGATTGTTCTGATTGGAGATCGATATGGTGCCCGACACTCATACGAATACCCAGCGGGAGGCGCGTAAGAGCATGGAAGGCCGAATCAAACGCGCCGCCGAGTTGATCCGCCGGTCTTGTCACATGGTGGCCTTTACTGGCGCCGGGCACAGCACCGCTTCCGGGATCCCCGATTTCCGCAGTCCAGGCTCGGGGCTATGGGAGAAAGACAACCCGATGCTCGTCGCTTCCATCTGGGCCTTTCGCCTAAATCCCAGAACCTTTTACGATTGGATTCGGCCCATGGCCAAGACGCTGCTTACAGCCCCACCCAACCTGGCCCATTATGCTTTGGCCGAACTGGAGGAAATCGGAGTTCTGAAAAGCATCATTACCCAGAACATTGACAACCTTCACCAGCGGGCTGGGTCCCGACGGGTGTTGGAGCTTCACGGTCACATGCGCAATGCTACCTGCATCCGGTGCTACAGCAATGTGCCCGTTGACTCTATGATGGAACAGCGTATCCTTGATGGCAAGATCCCCCGCTGCAAATGCGGCGGCGTGCTCAAGCCGGATGTCATCCTCTTTGGCGAACAGCTGCCGGTCCACGTGCTCAGCAAGGCCAGGCAGGAGGCTCGCCGCTGTGATCTACTCCTGGTCGCCGGTTCTTCGCTGGAGGTGACGCCTGCGGCCGATATTCCCTTTCTGGCGGTGGACAATGATGCAAAAGCCATCATCGTCAACCTCCAGCCGACTGCCTTCGACCACCGCGCCGATGTGGTCATCCACGGCGACGTAACGGAGGTCTTGCCCGCCATCGTGACAGCAGTCCGCTCCTAGTCAGTGTCGGCAGAGCGCGAGTGGACGTCGCCCCAATCCGTGATCTGTTTCCCGCCACCCGGCGATGCGTCTGCCAGCATCGCGCTTCGGTGGCTGTTCTTCCCTGGGAAGAGGTTGACACCCTGGCTCGTTGCCGGGCTGAGCGACACGTGAGCGGTGCCGAGACCGAATTGCCGACCAACGTCCACCGTGGGACCCATCTGCAGCGCCGTG
>JASFTJ010000298.1:0-4358 GCA_050053615.1 Anaerolineae bacterium
GAATGTCGTGAATCCGCAATTCTTTGGTAAAGACAGTGGTTCTCAGGGTGCTGCTGACCCGATCGAATCCTTCCAGGATACTGTTGATCTGGGCAACGTTGGTTACAACTTGGCGGTTGGAAAAGGGACCGGTGAAAGTTGCCCGTACAGTGAACGTGAGGTCTGTGGTGTGTGATGGAACGGTACCCGCATCCCAGGTCGGCGGCGTGGTGCCCGTGAGTGTCAGATCTGTCGTGTATGTGACATAACCGGCGTACTCGACGCCGCTGGGCAATTCGTCGGTGATGACCACCCCCTGCGCATCATTGGCCGCCATGTTGCCAAACGTGATGGTAAAGCTCACCACCTCACCTTCTCTCGCAGTGCTGGGACCGTCCTTGAGGAGGGTTAGGTTGCGAACGTTGGTTTGGTCTTGGGTGGGAGGCATCTGGAATAGGGTCACCTCGCCGCCAGAGGTTGTCCAACTGTAGCCGTCGTAGGGGCTGGCGCCGTCAGGGATCCGCTGGAAGCTCTCCCCATTGGCCACCACATCGTCGCGGCTGTCCCAGCCGACCTGGTCAGTGCGCGCGCCAGTGCTATCGTAAAGGTACAAATTGTCTTCATCGCCATTGAGGTTGAAATAGGGAGCTGCGCCGTGGATGGTCACGCCAGTGATTGTGTAGAATCCCCGTGCCGGGATGGTCGCTCCAGACGGCATGTAATAGTCGTCGTCGACCTGGAGCATATAGTTACCAATGTCCACCGCTGCGTCGGAATCGTTGTACAACTCGATGAATTCCACCGACTCCTCGCTGTACTCGCTGTTGGGCATAATCTCGTTGATGCGGATGGCGGACGAACCCAGGGCCGCGGCTGGCGCGTCGTTGGCGGCGCCCAGGGTGTGAGAGGTATCCAGTCCAAAGTCGGCTGCGTCGTCGCCGGTGTCCACACCATTGGGTGCACGAGCGGCGCTGGTATTGTAGAAGGGTTTGGGGCAACCACCATCGTCTCCGTACCCTACGCTGTCAATAGTCAGCGTCCCGGTCATGAGGGCTAGGATCGTACCGTCGTTGGAGACGCTGATGCCACCGGTGTTGGTGTTGTCCAGTACCAGGTACCCCCCGGCAGACACTACCTGACCAGCGTTGATCGTCGTGCTGCCGTAGCCCCAATCGACCGTCCACCCGCTCACGTCCACATCAGCGCCGGTTTGGTTGTAGAGCTCAATAGCTTCTGCCGAGGAGGGGGTGGCGATGAACTCGTTGATCAGCACATCGCCGGGCGCCACTGGGGAGTGAGCAGATGCACTCTCTGGCGTCGCATAGGCAAGGAGCGCCATTAACGAGAAAAGGGCGGCGGTGCTTACGGTTAAACAGATTGTTGCTACGATTGACCTCTTTTCCACTTTTTCTCCCCCCTTCTCATTCAGTGAAGCGTACATCCTCGCACGCAAACACTCACGACAGCACCAGTGTGGCATAGTAGTACATCGTCGGTGCCACAAAAAGCAAACTATCAATCCGGTCGAGCATCCCTCCGTGGCCGGGGATCAGGGAGCTAAAGTCCTTCACGCCCATCTGCCGCTTGACCATCGACTTGGCCAGGTCACCAAAGGGCGCGACTGTGGCCACCAGTGCTCCCAGCGCCAGACCGTGGCTCCAGGGCAGGTCTATCAGCCAGGAGCCCAGCAGCGCCGTGGCCGCGACGCCGCCGATCCAGCCGACGCCGGTGCCTTCCCAGGTTTTCTTGGGGCTGAGGTAAGGGGCGCAGGAATGTCGGCCGATGGCCTTTCCCACGAAATAGGCGGCGGTGTCGTTGATCCAGGTCACCAGAAACACGAGCACCAGCCAGCGTGTGCCCACGCCTAGGCTGAACGCCGGCGAAAGGTCGCGGAGCAGAACAAAGTGACTGATGAGCCAACCCAGCCAAAGAGCGGCGCCGAGGGTGAGCGCCCAACTCTGCGTGGGCTGGCCCTTTGGCGGGCGGAGCAATTGCCAGGTGAGGGTGCCGATCACGGCGGCGGCAAGCACGAGGCCGGTGAGGTGCAGATTGGGAAAGCGGGCCGAGGCCAGCAGCGCGGCCATCACCAGTCCGGCAGCCGGCAGCGAGGGTCGGTAGCCGCACTGGCCCATCAGGTGAAACAGTTCGTAGGCCGAGCGCACGGCCACCACCAGCAGCGCCCCGGCCAGGAGCCAGCCGCCAGCCCAGGTCAACCCCGCTACAAGGGGGATCAATACGGCGGCGCTCAACACTCGGGTGCGCAACATGGTCTACTCCCCGTCTACGTCCCAGTCCCCCAGGTCTTCGTCCAGGTCGTGGCCCGCATAGTCGTCCTTTATGCCGCCAAAGCGGCGGTCGCGCTGGTTGAACTCTAGGAGTGCCCGGTACAGTTCGTCCCGGTCAAAGTCAGGCCAGAAGGTGGAGGTCACGTAATACTCGGTGTAGGCCGATTGCCAAAGCATGAACCCACTGGTCCGCAACTCGCCGCCGGTGCGAATGATCAGGTCGGGGTCGGGCTGACCGGCCGTGTACATGTAGCCGGAGATGAACTCCTCGTCCACATCCTCGGGGTGGATGCCGTCGCGGATGATCCGCCGCACAGCTTGCACGATCTCGGCGCGACCGCCATAGTCAAAGGCGACGTTGAGCACGATACGCTCGTTGTCCTTCGTCAGATCGATCGCATCGAGGACCTGCTTCTGAAGCTGTTCGGGCAGCCGGTCCAGCCGGCCCAGGTGGCGAAGCTTGACGCCCTGTTTGTGCAACTCTCGCAACTCACGCTTGATCATCCGCTCCAGAATGAGCAGTAACCCTCTGACCTCTGTTTCCGGCCGGCGCCAGTTCTCCGTCGAAAAGGCCCAGATGGTCAGGATCTCGATGCCAAGCTCGACGCTGGCTTCCAGGACGGGACGGAGATTCTCGGTCCCCGCCCGATGACCGGCAAGCCGGGGCAATCCCCGTGCCTTGGCCCAGCGACCGTTCCCATCCATGATGATCGCCACATGGCGTGGTACCTTTTCCAACTTTCTCTCTTCCGCCATCCTCTACCTTCATCCCTTTCAGGGTACTGCTGAACCAACCATGCTCTTGACAAAAAGGGGGTTGAGGCGATCCGATGAGAGCCCTCAACCCCCAACCAGTACGAACATCCCAACTACATGTCCGACTACTAGATTTGCATTATTTCTTCTTCTTTTCGCTGACCGATTTCGTCGATTCGTTCGATGAACTCGTCGGTGATATCCTGCACGTCATCCTTGGCCCGATAGAAATCGTCCTCCGAGATCATTTTTTCTGATTCGAACTCTCGCAGGTCTTGCAGGCCGTCGCGTCGCAGGTTACGAATCGCAATCCGCGCCTCCTCCAACCGCTGGGACACGACGCGGACCAGTTCTCGGCGTCTTTCTTCGGTCAGTCGGGGAATGCTCAGCCGGATCAGCTTGCCGTCGTTCATCGGTGTCAGTCCCAGGTCCGACTTGAGGATCGCTCGCTCGATGTCGTCCAGCGCTGACGGATCCCAAGGTCGGATGACGAGCAATCGAGGTTCCGGCGCGGCGATGCTCGCCATCTGGTTGAGAGGAGTGTTCGTGCCATAATACTCGACCGGTAGCTTTTCCACCAGCGCCGGCGAAGCGCGACCGGTGCGGATGCTCCGCAGATCATCCTGCAACACATCCACCGACTTTTCCATGCGCTGTCGTAGATCGCTCAAGAGATCTGCTATCATGGTCTACTCCTTTCAGTCAGCATTCGATGGGAATCGACCTCGAATATCGAACCCAGAACGCGGAACCCTGTACTAGTAACTGATCATGGTTCCCACTGGCTGTCCCACGATCGCCTTCTCCAGCGCATTGGCTTGCCAGAGGTCCAGTACCAGGATGGGCAAATGGTTGTCCATACAAAGCGAGATAGCCGTAGAGTCGAGCACGCCTACGCGCATGTTCAGGGCGTCGATGTATGTCAGATGCTCGAAGCGTTCCGCCTGTGGGTTGACCAGCGGGTCCTCGGCATAGACGCCGTCTACCTTGGTAGCTTTGATCAGTAGGTCGGCGTCGATCTCCATGGCCCGCAGCGCTGCGGCCGTATCGGTGGTAAAGTAGGGATTGCCCGTGCCCGCGCCGAGGATCAAGACCCGGCCCTTTTCCAGATGGCGGATGGCCCGTAGCCGGATGTACGGCTCGGCCACCGCCCGCATTTCGATAGCGGTCTGCACCCGAGGGATCAACCCGATCCGTTCCACGGCATCGGCCAGGGCCAAGGCGTTGATCACGGTCGCCAGCATGCCCATGTGGTCTGCTGTGGCCCGCTCCATCCCGTGCTCCAGGCCGATCTGCCCACGCCAAATGTTGCCAGCTCCCAGCACTACGGCGACCTCA
>JASFTJ010000299.1:0-4357 GCA_050053615.1 Anaerolineae bacterium
GAAGGAAGGGCGCATCATCGAGATCTTGCTCTCATCCATCAGCTCGACCCAACTGCTGGCCGGCAAGATCCTGGGACTCGGACTGGTGGGCCTGATTCAGGTGATGGTCTGGTTTGGTGCGGGGGCGGCGCTGTTGACGGCCGCAGCGACCATTTTCACCATCGCCGGGGTGTTGGACATCAGTCTGGGTACAATCGCGCTGGCCCTGGCCTACTTTGTGTTGGGTTACCTGCTCTTCGCCACGCTGATGGCCGTCGCCGGCTCCATGGGTACCACGCAGCGCGAAAGCCAGCAGATCGCCGGCATCTTTTCCTTCTCGGCTGCTATCCCCTGGATGACGTTGGGGATCATCCTTAACAACCCCGACACGCCACTCGCGGTGGTGCTCAGTTACATCCCGCTGACCTCACCGGTGATGATGCTCATCCGGATGGGCTTTGGGCAGGTGCCCGCCGGACAGATCGCCATCAGCATCGCGCTACTGATCGCGGGCATCGCCTTTAGCCTGTGGGCCGGGGCCAAGATCTTTCGCACCAGCCTGCTGATGTATGGCAAGCGACCGGGATTCAAAGACCTGGCCCGTGCGTTCAAGCAAGCGTAATCGAGGCATCCCGAGTACTCGGATTGCCTGGGTAGAAGGACGGTTGCTGACCCAGTGCGCCGCACACCTCGATCCTATCGCATTGCGCTGCCAACACAACGTTCGTAGAACTCTGTCGTAGAGTATATAGGAGGCATCGAAGCATGACCCGGCAATTCTGTCCCGAGTGCGGGCACGAGAATCCAACCGAAGCGCGATTCTGCATGGACTGCGGTCGCCCGCTAGGCAGCCAGACGCTTGAGAGAGAGATGGGACAATCTGCTGTGACCTATCAGCGCCAGGATGAAGGCACCGATTGGGCAGAGCTGATCGCTGCGATCCTGGCCTTCTTGAGCTTGAGGCGCATGTCGCGCAGGGCCCGAGGATCCGTCTTTGTGGTTGTGTTCCTGGCGCTCTTTTTCGGGTGCCCGATGGTCTGCGGGTTCGCCATGTTCGTCGTAGACTCGATCTCAAAGCTGTTCCAATAGCAAAGTTCATGAGGAGGTAGAAATGAGTGAGGAAGCAATCCTGCGGCAAGACGAAAAGGTATTGGCCGGTTTGGCCCATGGCAGTATCCTTCTGGGGATATTCACCAACGGCATCGGCGGCATCGTCGCTGCGCTGGTAATCTGGCTGCTCCAGAAAGAAAAGTCAGCCTACGCCGCAGCCCAGGCGCTCCAGGCGCTAGTCTATCAGGCGGCGACCTTTGTCGTGACCATGCTGGCCTGGTGCTGCTGGGGCATGCTGTGGATGCTGATGTTGCTCCCCCCCATCTTTGCCAATCCCGCGGCCTACGAGAACGCCCCACCGCCGGGACTCTGGCTTGGGCTGATCTTGATGGCCATCCCCATCGGCCTGTGGGGTCTGACCATCCTTTACGGGCTGTGGGCTGCGGCTCGCTGCTTAAGCGGCCACGATTTCAAGTACGCCCTCATCGGCAACTGGCTAGAAAGCCAGCAGTAAGCGCACAAGAGCTGCGCCGGCTGCAAACCCGAACAGCCCCCTGCTTTTCCCCCCAGCAGGCGAGGGCAAGGCCAGCCGGAACCGATCCTAACCGCGAACACCGCGGATGTGCACAAACGAGCAAACTCTGCTATAATGGAGCCGTATCCTAGATGAGGAGGCGGCTCCTTTGGTGCACAATGAACCACCCCTGCTCTTGGTAACTTGTGACGACGGCATCGAATCACCCGGCTTGCGCGCTGCCGTCCGTGCCGTGCTGGACCTGGGCGAGGTGGTGATCTCAGCACCGTGTGAGCAGCAGACGGGTGCCGGACGCAGCCTGCCCACCTTCAATGATGGCGCCATCCACAAGATTGAGTACAATGTGGATGGACAGCAAGTCCCGGCCTACGCCATCTATGGCTCGCCAGCCCAGGCCGTGCTTTACGCTCTGGTGGAGCTGGTTCCACGGCGGCCAGCACTCTGCGTGTCGGGCATCAACTTTGGCCTCAACGTGGGTTCGGGCGTGACCACCTCGGGCACGGTGGGCGCGGCGATGGAAGCTGCCAGCGAAGACGTGCTCGCTTTGGCCATCAGCCTGGAAACTGGCAAGGAATATCACTACAACCACTCCGAGGATGTAGACTTTTCTGCAGCGGCGCATTTCACCCGTCACTTCGCAGCGCAGTTGCTCTCCAATCCGATGCCTTCCGACGTGGACCTGCTCAAGCTAGAAGTCCCCTGCAAAGCCACGCCAGAGACACCCTGGCGCGTCACGCGGCTCTCGCGGCAGCGCTACTATCGAGCAGTGCCCAGCGGCCGCCGTTTCTTGCAAGAGAGGCGTCGTCTGGGTTACGAATCAGCAATCGACCACGCCACCCTGGAACCCGGTTCTGACATCCAGGCCGTGCTGGTGGATCGCGTCGTCGCGGTTACACCGCTCAGCCTGGATCTGACCTCGCGGGTTGCACTGGATGAACTGGAAGCGCTCCTGCGCCATCAAAGAAGTACATGACGGATGACGCACACAAAGAATAGTGAGACCAGAGCCCACGCCTGTGCGCTCTAGAAACTGGTCGACCGAAAAAACGCAAGAAACGCGCCGCACGCAGCGGCGCTGACCACTCTACCATTGCACTGTTGCCCATTGGTTGATGGAGGTGACATGGCTGGAGAAACTGTATTGATCGTCGAAGATCGTCGGGAGAACATCGTCCACCTGGCCAACAACGTGCTCAAGCCCAGTGGTTACGAGATCATTACTGCCATGAACGGCCAACGTGGCCTCGAGCGTGCCCTACACGACATGCCGGACCTGATCATCATGGACCTGAATATGCCCAAGATGGATGGCCTGGAGGTGTTGTCTGCCCTACGGGAACGCCAAGTGGACATCCCCGTCATCCTGACGACCTTCTATGGATCGGAGCACGTCGCCGAACAGGCTCTGCGCCTGGGTGCGGCGGACTATATCGTAAAACCCTACGAGGTTGAAGAGATGCTGAACGCTGTGAAAAAGACACTAGCCGACCGCCCCATACCTGCCCGGCCCAGCGAGCCCGAGGAGATGATCCCTTTGACCCGCCAGGTGGAGCGCTGGATGCGCGACATGAACATCCTAACCCGCATCGGCAAGGCGCTGGTAGCTCAGTTGGACCTGGAACGCGTCTGCAAGCGAACCGTCGAGGCAGCTGTCTATGTCGCGCGCGCGGACCACGCCCTTCTGTTCTTGGTGCAGGAAGAAGACGAGGCACTCAACCTGCGCCTATGCGCCACGCGGGGGCCGCGTGACCGACAGGTGCGAATACGGACGCTGCCTACACAAAGCGAGTTGGCCAACCAGGTAGCTCGTTCGGGAAAGGCGCTGGTGCGAACGGAAGCACAGGGCGAGGCAGCTCTGGACGAGATCACCGGTGAACCGGTAGGTCCGTTGGCCGCAGTGCCCCTTCGCTGGCAAGGTGAAACGTTGGGCGTGTTGTTTGCCATCCGCAGCCCCGGCGAATCCCCTCTCAGCGAGACAAACGTCGAGTGGCTAAGCGGTCTGGCCGACTATGCCGCCATCGCCGTGCGCAACGCCCAGGCCTGCGAGCGGCGCACACAACCATCGCCGGCGCCCAGTCTCGATGCAGAGTTGCTGGCAGCCGCGCGCCGTGAGCTTGACCAACTATCCGCCGACCTGCAGGCAACCAACGAACGAGTTCGGCGCCTGGCGGCTCAGCTGGCAGAGGGCAAGCAACGATAGCATACCAGCGTCACACTCCCGCACCTTGGGTTGACCTAAACCTGCCCCTCGCCTGTGGCCTGACAGGCTCAAGGCCAAAGTGAGACGAAGGGACAGGAGCGTAACCCTATTGAGGTAACTATCCTCTCAAGACCCATTCGGCCAGGAAGGACAGCAGCAATACCACCACACCAGCAGCGAAGAAAAGAAATGTCAACACGATCCCCGTTTCGCTGCGCGGACGATCGTCCTTCAAAAGCCGCCTGGCCCCTTTTCTCTGAACCAGCACGCGCAGCGGGATGGCCAAAGTGCTTCCCAGGTCGAAAAAGAAGGGCAGCATGGCCAGCACAAAGAGAAGGAGGGCGCCCAACAGAAGCGCCCCCGCCGGCGAGCCAAAGCGCCCCTGGGACAGGCTGACCACGATCCACACTGCCAGCGTTAGCGCCACATCAATTCCTGTGACCAGGACCACTTTCTTGCCGAAATCAAAAACACGCCGCCATCCACTCTCCTCAGTCCGCTGACCCACCGCCGTCCTCCCTCCAAAAATTGCTCCCCGCTGCGCTTTGCTTACGGGGGGACCGCGCCGTCCCGATGGTCCCTGCACCTGGCCG
>JASFTJ010000300.1:0-4344 GCA_050053615.1 Anaerolineae bacterium
GACCGTCACATGACTACCATGAATATCTACCTGCACTTTATCCGGCAAAGGGACCGGTTTCAAGCCAATGCGAGACATTGCTCCTCCTTCGCGTCGGGTGCGCTTCCAAGACGAGTCCCTACCACACGTAGCAAAGGACTTCGCCCCCCACACCCAGGCGGCGAGCCTCCCTACCCGTCACCACCCCCTTGGGAGTGCTCACGACCGCGACCCCCATGCCACTAAGGACCCAGGGCAATTCATCCTTGCCCTTATAGACCCGTCGACCAGGCTTGCTAATTCGCTTCAGGCCGGTCACAAGCGGCTCTCGACCCTCATCATACTTGAGCCAGATTCGGATGTTCGGCTGGGGACGCTCATTGGTCACTTCGTACCCCTGGATAAACCCTTCTTCCAGAAGAACCTGCGTGATCGCCACCTTGACGTTAGAACTGGGCACCAGCACAAACGACTTGCGTGCTATCAACCCATTTCGGATTCGAGTCAGCAAATCAGCAATCGGATCGGTCGTAGGCATACGCCACCCCCACTTCCTCAGTTCAATTCGAATAAACTACCAACTTGATTTGACAACACCAGGGATCTTGCCCTGGACAGCCAGTTCACGGAAACAGATACGGCATAGTTTGAAACGGCGGATATATGCTCGGGGGCGCCCACAGCGCTCACACCGATTCCGCACCCGAGTCGGATACTTCCGATTCTTTTCCCGCTCGATCATGCACTTTTTGGCCACGCCTCCTCCTCTCGAAAACTCAAGACATCGCCTCAATCAACAGCGCGCTGGACACCTTTGAACGGCATCCCAAGATGCCGCAACAGATGATAGCCATCCTCGTCTGTCTCAGCCGTGGTGACAAAGGTGATCTCCAATCCCCGGACCTTGTCAATGCTATCATAGTCAATCTCCGGAAAGACCAATTGCTCCTGCAGACCAAGGCTATAGTTCCCTCTGCCATCAAAGGAATCAGGCGAGATCCCCCGAAAGTCGCGCTGGCGCGGCAGGGCAATGTTGCAGAGGCGATCGAGAAAATCCCACATCCGGTCGCCACGAAGTGTCACCTTCACGCCAATAGGGCTGCCCTGCCGTAGCTTGAAGCCAGCGATAGACTTGCGCGCCCTCGTCACGATCGGCTTCTGTCCAGTGATGGTTGTGATGTCCTGAACCACGGCGTCCAAGGCTTTGGCGCTCTCTAATGCTTCGCCCAAACCCACGTTCACCACAATCTTTTGCAAACGGGGCACTTCCATCACATTCTCGTAGTCCAGCTCTTTCCGCAGGGCTGGCACGACTTGTTTCTCATACTGTTCCTTCAATCGCGGCATCACTCAACTCCCAAGTGTTCGCGTCAAGTGCCACGGTCACGTACCAAGAAATGCTTGAACTTGATACCCGAGACCGGACACTATGTTCGGTCGATTGCCTCACCACACCGCTTACAATACCGAGTTTTGGTCCCGTCGTCAAAGAGCCGGAACCCAACTCGCGTCGCTTCGTCGCAGGAAGGACACACCAACATGACGTTTGAGGTGTGGATGGGTGCTTCCCGCTCAATCCGACCAACCTGGGTCCGAACATCGCCAGTACGGCGCTGGTGCTTGATGATAAGGTTGACACCCTGCACCACAATCCGATCCTTGTTGCGGTCCCGGCCAATCTTCCGATGATAGCGATCAATTCTGTAACCAGGGATCACGCGGTGCACCGTACCCCGCAACCGCCGCCCCTCACGTCGTGCGCCAGCAGCATCTCTGCCGGCGGTTATCTCAACCAGGTCGCCTCTCCTAATCCGTTCCATCTCTATCCCCCACTAGGCCCCTACAACACTTCGGGTGCTAATGACACAATCTTCATGAAACCCCGTTCGCGTAGCTCGCGAGCGACCGGGCCAAAGATGCGTGTCCCTTTGGGATTCTGCTGCGGATCAAGGATCACAGCAGCATTATCGTCGAACCGGATGTGGGAGCCATCGGGCCGGTGGACTTCTTTGGCCGTACGCACAATCACCGCATGGACCACATCTCCCTTCTGGACCGATCCTCCAGGAGCAGCGCCCTTGACTGAAGCGACGATGACATCCCCCACACCACCATATCGCCGCACCGAACCACCCAAGACACGGATACACTGAATCTCCTTGCCTCCAGTGTTATCGGCCACTTTCAGGCGGCTCTCTTGCTGAATCATCTTCTACCTCCAGCTGTCCACAACGCAGAAGCGGATGACAGTACCGCAGATTACGTTGACTCAATGATCTCAGTGACAACCCATCGCTTCTCACGGCTCAGGGGACGGGATTCAACAATCCTGACCAAGTCACCAATCTGACACGCATTCTCCTCGTCGTGCGCCTTGAATTTCTTGCGCAGGACAACCACCTTGCCGTAGAGTTTGTGTCGCTTCAGGCGTTCCACTCGTACCACGGCGGTTTTGTCCATGCGGTTGCTCAACACACGCCCGACCAGTTCCTTCTTCTGTCCCTTCATTCTACCCCCTGCCCGTACGTACGTCGCAATTCCTTTGCCCGGAGGATTGTGTTCAGTCGGGCAATCTCCTTACGCATCTCCTTCAGCCGAGCATTGTTTCTCATCTGCCCCGTGGCAAATTGGAAGTTCAGGTTGAACAACTCAGAGCGCGCATCGTCCAACGCAACCTGTATCTCCTCTGGTGTCATTTCCCAGATTTCCCGCGATTTCATCATGCCCCTCCGATCACCTCTTTACGACTGACAAACCGGGTCTTGATGGGCAATTTGTGAGAAGCCAAGCGCATCGCCTCGCGAGCAGCATCCTCCTGCACGCCCGAAATCTCGAAAATCATCCGGCCTGGCTTTACGACAGCCACCCAGTGATCCACCGCTCCCTTGCCTTTGCCCATCCGCGTCTCGGCAGCTCTGGCCGTCACCGGCTTGTCGGGGAAAACCCGGATCCAGATCTTTCCAGTGCGCTTCACGTAGCGGACAATGGCTCGGCGCGCCGCCTCGATCTGGCGGCTGGTCATCCAGCAGGGCTCCAGAGCTTGTAAGCCGTAATCGCCAAATGATAAGGTGTTCCCCCGGCTTGCTCTGCCTTTCATGCGCCCTCGATGCGCCTTACGATATTTCGTACGCTTTGGCATCAACATGATAAACTCTCCTAATGCAACGACCAAGCTGTTAATGGTTTGCTTTGAGTGGCTAGATGCTGCGTTCTACCGTCCCCTCTTCGTCGGGCAGCACTTCGCCTTTGTACACCCAGGCCTTGACACCAATACGACCATATGTCGTCAGGGCCTCGGCGTGGGCGTAATCAATGTCAGCCCGAAGGGTATGTCGGGGCACCCGCCCTTCACGCGTCGACTCCGAACGCGCCATCTCTGCTCCGTGCAAGCGCCCGGAGCATTTGATCATCGCACCCTCAGCGCCAAAGCGCATTGCTCGTCGCACCGCTTGTTTCATAGCACGCCGGAAAGAAATGCGACGCTCGATCTGCCGGGCGACGTTCTCCGCAACCAGCTGGGCATCTAGCTCGGGTCGCTTGACCTCCTCTACGTCGATGTGAATCTTTTTGCTAGTCAATTTCTCTAGATCCTGGCGCAGAGCATTGACATTGGATCCCTTGCGGCCGATGACAATACCGGGCTTGGCCGTCCAGACCGTCAGAGACACGTGCTGCGCCCTGGGGAATCGTTCGATCTCGATGGTGGAGATGCCCGCGTGCCCCATCTTGTCCCGGATCAGGTCACGAATCTCCAGATCCTCCAGCAAAAGATCCGCATATTCTTCCTTCTCCGCATACCAGCGAGCCTTCCATTCCTTGATATAGCCCAACCGGAAACCATACGGATGTACCTTACGCCCCATGCAGTTCCTCCTCACACCTTTGCCTGCGGCCAAGTTGCAGGCAGGACAAACCTTCTAGAATTCAGCTGACGTGCGTTCTCGTAGCACAACCGAAATGTGCGACGACCGTTTCAGGATCGGTTTGAATCGGCCTCGCGCACCAAACCGGCGCCAGCGGCGCATCGGCCCTTCATCAGCCCAAATGCGATCGATGTATAGATCCTCGTTCACCATTCCAAAGTTGTTCTCCGCGTTGGCGATAGCAGATTTGATCAGCTTGTACACCGGTTTGGCGGCCCGTTTCGGCATCATCTCCAAGACCTGCAACGCTTCCACGGCATTCATACCCCGAACCCGATCCACCACCAAACGTACCTTGCGTGGCGATTGCCAGATGTATCGGCTGTGGGCCTTAACCTCAAAGTCTTCCATGCACGCCCCCTGTTCTCCTCGGACGGGTCCTTCGCTCTCTCTTGAGATGCCCGCGGAAGGTGCGAGTAGGGGCAAATTCGCCCAACTTGTG
>JASFTJ010000301.1:0-4340 GCA_050053615.1 Anaerolineae bacterium
GAGATCTCCATGTCAAAGCCTGAGACAGGATGATAGATGGTGGGATCCCAGATCGATTTGTCTACTAGTCCCAGCGTTACCTTGTTCGTGTCTATCAGGATCGGGTGCGCCAGAGCAAACAAGCCACAGAACAGAATCACCCCCAGACCAAGCAGGCCAATGGGATTCTCAGCGAACATGGCCCAACTACTTCGGAGGGACTTGGCAAGCAGCCGTAATCTTATCCGCCACAGCGGAACCTGAACGACCTGTGCATCTGTTGTCATAGTTTACCTCCTGCACATCTAGCTGTAGCGAATACGCGGGTCGAGAAAAGCATAACCCACGTCAACGATCAGGTGACTAACTAGGGTCAATACGCCAAGGATAGTCAGCACCCCCATAGCCACAGGAATATCCTCCTGTGTGGATGCGGTCAACAACGCCCGCCCAATACCTGGCCAGGAAAAGACCGTCTCTGTGATGACCCCGCCGCCAATCGAACCGACGATACCGAAAACCAGACCAGTCCACACCGGCAGCAACGCGTTCCGAGCGGCGTGTCTGTCACGCACCACCTTGTCAGGTACACCCTTGGCTCGTGCGGTGAGGATATAGTCCTCGCGCAACGTCTCCAGCATCGTGGTACGCATCAACAACATGGTACCCGCGTAGGCATACAGCGTCAACGTTCCGACCGGCAAGATAAGGTGGCTGAGGATATCCAACGCCAGTTCCCCCACACCACTGGTTGCCCAATAGGCAACCACACCCGCCGCCGGGATCAAAAAGCTCGTAAGGCGAATGGGCAGGCGGTAGCGGCGCGGCACCCGGTTGGATACCTGGAAACCCACAAACATCAGCACTAACCCAATCAAGGAAGTCCAGATGAGACGGATAAAGATCTCGTTCGTCGTGACCTCTACAGTGAGCCACTTCTGCGGGTTTATGAACTTACCCGGTGGGAACCAATCCAGCGTCACGGAAAAGAGCCAGATCATCATTAGCGCAAACCAGGGCAAAAAGACAGTATACAGCGTGACCCCCGCTATCGTGGAGCTGTACTCGACAAATCCCCCCCGCTTCCAGGCCAGGATCTTGCCAGTCACAAAACCGGCCCAGAAAGCAACGGTGTTTGCCGTCACAAACAACACAAATGTACGAGGCAATCGTTCTTTGATGATATCAAGTACGGGGGTGGGGTACTCTTGAAAGGAGACACCCAGGTCGCCCTGGTAAAAGTTGATAATGTAGTGGACCATTCGCTCTAAGGGCGGGCGGTCCAGCCCCAAATCAGCGCGAAGCCTAGCAGCCTCCGCAGGAGGGATATCGGGGTTCATCGTCAAGAGGTCAGCGATATCTCCAGGTTGGGCATCCATCAGGAGATAGGTAATGATCTGAAACAGAAGCAGTGTGACGAGCATTTGCAACAGGCGTTTGCCCAAGTATTTCCACATATCCTTTGCTCCTCTCTGGGCAAGGCGAACGAAAGGGTCGACAAGCTACATTCGTCCCCCAAACGATAATAACTGGGAGCGGGCGGTCACCCCGCCCGCTCCCAGCGTGCGCTGTGTCGGTTACCACTCAGGCAACCAGCCAGCTGCTACTTACTCATCGGGTAGGTGTCCGTCTGCATGCCTGCCTGGAACTCGAGCCCGCCAAGGCTGTCGGTGTAGGGGAAGATGAGGGTATCGCGGGCCAAGTCGATGGTCTGCTTGTAGAAGAGCGGGATGTATGGTCGCTGGTCGGCCAGGACGACCTGCATCTCGTATACCAGTTCGCGGGCGCGCTCCAGGTCGGCGGTGCTCATGAACTCGTCGACCAGGGCGTCATAGTCGGCGTTGTTGAAGCCAGGCGTGTTGTAGTTGCCGGACACGGCCGTGTCATTGCGGCTGTGCCAGAAAGCCTCAAAGTAGTCGGGGAAGGCCACATTGCCCAGGCTCCAGCCCAGGATGTACATGTCAAAGTCGGCATCCACGAATACCGGGCCAAGGATGGTGTTAAAGCCGGTCAGCTCGGACTCGACGGGCATACCCAGCTCGCGGCACCACTCCGAGATCCACTGATTGAAGGTGGCGCGCAGCGGGTCGTAAGCCGGGCCAGGGCCAAGAATGACGACGTCCTGCATCGGCTCGCCGTTGGGCATGGTGATGCCCTGGCCGGGATCGACGTCCTGCGTATCCTCGTTCCAAGCAGGGTCCACGTCCCAGCTCCAGCCAGCCTCTGTAAGCACCTTGACGGCTTCGTTCACACGCTCCTCGCGGCTCAAGCCGGTGTAGGGGTTGGCCTCAGCCTCCGGGTTGAACCAGAACTCGTTGCCGGGCGGCATGGTGGAGTACATGGGGAAGACAACGCCACCCAGGACGCTGTTGACCACGAACTCCTTGTCGATGACCGCATCCACTGCCTGGCGGAACTCGTACTCGGACATCGGGTACTTGCGCATGTTGAAGGCCAGGTAGTACATGCCATAGTCAGCGTTCACGTAGGACTCGATGCCCTCGCCCTTCAACGCCTGCTCCTGCAGACCCTTGGCCAGACCCAGCGGGTTCAGCACATAGTCCACCTCGCCGTCAGCCAGAGCCAAGAAGGCAGCATCCTGCGAACCATAGATGGAGAAGATGATGTTCGGGGCGTAGGGGCCCTTCTCGAAGCGAAGGGTTTCCTCACCCGCGGCGTCACCGTACAGCTGGTAGGTGGTGCCGTTGGGGTGGTTAAGCATCCAGGTGCCGTCCTCGTACTCGACGATTTCGGCGCCCTGCAAGTAGTATTCACCGTTCGCGGTGCGCTGCGCAAAGGCACCCAACTCCAGCTTGTCGGTGATGTAGCCACCACCGGAAGGCGCGCCAGTCGCATCGGCCTCGTACAGGGTCCGGCGGGCGTTCGTGTGCGCTTCGTCTACAGGGGCCCAAGCCTCGCAAGCCTCTGCGTCTTCTTCGGCCATGTCTTCGCCGCAGTCGGCGGGGTGATCCACTTCAGGCTCTTCCACGCCCTCGACAAAGGCATAGGCTTCCACTGCCAAGTCAGCCCAGAAGTGCTCGGGCAGGATCGGGGCCAAAGCCGCACCAGCTTGCCAGGTCCCCAGGCTAGGCGGTTCATTGTAGTAGAATCTGACCGTATAGTCATCCACGGCCTCTACCTTTTCAATGAGACCCGGCCAGCACTGGTTGGGCCAGTTCTGGGTCAGCTTCAGATCACGGCAGGCATTCTGGGTAAAGACTACGTCATGGGCTGTGATGGACTCACCGTCGCTCCAAACGGCGTCTTCCACCATGGGGACTTCCAAGACCCACAGGTCGCCTTCCTGGACCGGTTCGACGATCTCTTTGGCCAGATACGGAACGAACTGGAAGGTCACGTCCGCGAGGCTATACAGCTGAGGAGCCTGGCCAGCGACGATATACGATGTCCACACCGAGCTGCCGGGGCCCAGATAGTTCCAGTAGTTTGTCGAAACCGGGTCCTCGAAGAGCGCGATGCGGTACGGACCCGCCTCAGCCTCGGGAACAGGAGTCTCTGTGGGCGGCGGGACTGTTACCTCGACGACCTCAGTGACGACCTTCTCGACGACTTCCGGCGTCTGCTCAACTTCAACGACCTCGGTGACGATTTTCTCGACCACCTCAGTCTTGACGATGACCTCCGGCTCCGGCGTAGGACCGCAAGCCGCGATCACAATAGGGGCGACCATCATTAGGACCACGAGGATCGCCAATTTTTTGCTTGAAAACATTGTCTCCTCCTTCACAGATTTGATTTGTTTGCTGGTGAAGAAACGTGTAAGCCAGGTGCGGGCCACCTGCCCATGATCTACCTACCCGCGTCATCACCCCCTTTCAAGTTTTCGGCACTCAGAGGCGCTACAACTGCCTGTAGATGAGGTTTTGTTTCGAACGAAGCAAAACCATGATACCACAATCCTGAATCAAAGTCAAGCAACATACCATCCCTGAACGCGCCAACCTCAAGACCACCGAGGTTTTGCATCCGGCAGGAGTCGCGCTGTTTCGTGCTGCTGCCTATTCTTCTCTTGTGAGAGGCAGGGACGCCCCCCACACGCCGCACCCTGTGTCTTGGCAGGGCAGACGCTACATTTGCAAAGGTTCATCTTATAAACAGGTGCACTCCCATTCCCGCCCACACGATCGGGGGAGAGCCCCCACCTTGCCGACCATATCGGAGAGTAAGTGAACCGTACCCTCATAAACCAGGTCTGCTGCCCTCTCCGCCGGTCTCCTCCATCCCCTTGAAGCAAGCGACCCAGTGCCCTCCTCCCGTATCCACAAAGTCGGGCTCCCGTTCGTGACAAACGTCCATGTCCACAGGACAGCGTGTATTAAAGTTACAACCCATCGGCGGAT
>JASFTJ010000302.1:0-4322 GCA_050053615.1 Anaerolineae bacterium
TGACTTGACGCACCTCCATGCCCACGATGTCCTGGATGGCACGGGTCACCTCGTGCTGTAGTTGCCGTCCCATCTGCAACAAGTCTATGTCTCGCTTGGCCACCAAATAGACGTCTACGCCCACCCAGTCGTCTTCAACGCTGACCTCCACGCCTGGTCCAACCGTATGCAGACCCAATAGGCGCTTCACGCCAGTCACGTTGCTGCAGAGCTTGGCCACGCCGGGAGTCGAGCTTGCCGTCTTTTGCACGATTGTAACCAGAACATTCGGTGCAATCGTCACTTTCCCCAGACTCTCGTCCACAGATCCTCCCCTCGTAGGACGGGTTGCCGACGACGCGATTGAGCTCGTCTCGGGCTGTCCTACAATGCCAGGCCTCCATCTACGGCCAGCACCTGGCCGGTGATATACCTCGCCTCATCCGAGGCGAGGAAGGCGACGGCCGCCGCCATGTCTTCCGGTGTTCCTGTTCGGCCCAATGGCGTCCGATCAAGGGCTTGTTGAATCAAGTCCTGAGGCAGGTCGGCGGTCAGATCGGTGGGAACAAAGCCCGGAGCGACGGCATTGCAGGTGATGCCTCGCGAGCCAAGCTCTTTGGCCACCGTTTTGGTCAGGCCGATCAGCCCGGCCTTGGCCGAAGCATAGTTTGCCTGCCCCGCATTGCCCGCGATGCCGGCTACCGAGGTGATGTTTACGATCCGACCGTAGCGTTGGCGCATCATCTGCCGGCTCACGGCCTTGATGCAGTTGAAGGCGCCTTTCAGGTTGGTGTCGATCACCACGTCCCAGTCCTCTTCGCTCATGCGCATGATGAGCGTGTCCCGTGTTGTGCCAGCGTTGTTAACGAGGATATCGATCCGGCCGAACTCTTTTTTTGCCGCGTTGATGAGCGCTTGGGCCTGGTCTACCTTGCTCACGTCCGCTTGCACGGCGATGGCCTCGCCACCGTTGGCCCTGATCTTGTCCACCACCTCGTTCGCGGCAGCCTCGTTGCCCCGATAGTTGATCAGGGCTTTGGCCCCTTCCGCTGCCAGCCGCAAGGCGATGGTCCGACCGATTCCGCGTGAACTACCCGTTACGATGGCTACTTTGTCCGTGAAATCCATAGGGCTATTCCCCCAATTTGCCGAAAGCTTGTCGTGTCTTATGGGGCCAGAGCTTCTATCGAAGCTGTGTCCCCTACGCTAGTTGCGTCGACGGTGCGGTCAATCCGCTTCAATAGTTTGCTCAACACATCTTTGGGGCCGACCTCAATAAAGCGGGTCACGCCTTGCTCGATCATCCACTGCACCGAAGCGGTCCAGCGAACTGGCCAGGTGAATTGTCCGGCCAGTTCGTCACGGATTTCGTCCACGCTGAGCAGCGGACGGGCGCTAATGTTGGCCACGACCGGCACCTCGGGACGATGCAGAGGGGTGGCCTCCACTGCGCTGCGGAATTCCTGCACCACGCTGGCCATCAGCGGGGAATGGGCAGCAATGCTCACTGCCAGGGTGATGATCCTTCGACCCCCTCGTTCCTTCAGGAGCTCGATGGCTCGCGCCAGTCCATCCCTATCGCCCGAGATGACCACCTGCCCCGGCGAATTATAGTTGGCAATCTGCACGGCCCTGCCGGTTTCCTCGCTGGCTTCCTTGCAGGCCTTTTCCACTTCGGTGTCGCTCATTTTGAGCACAGCGGCCATGCCGCCTGGACTCTGCTCCCCGGCCAGTTTCATCAGTCGGCCGCGCTCCCGGACCAAGCGCAGACCGTCGGCAAAGTCCATGGCTCCGGCTGCGGTCAAGGCTGTCAACTCGCCCAGGCTATGACCGGCCACCATGGCGGGCTGAGGCAACTTTCCCTCTGCGTCCAATGCTCGCAGCACGGCCAGGCTTGTGACAAAGATCGATGGCTGGGTGTTGATCGTATCGTCCAGTTGCTCCTTTGGTCCCTCGAAGCAGAGGCGTGACAGGTCAAAGCCCAAGATCGCGTTGGCCTCGTCGTAGAGTTGCCGAACTCTGGGATAGGCTTCCGCCAGATCTCGGCCCATCCCAATCTCTTGTGATCCCTGTCCCGGGAGAATCAGTGCGATCTTGCTCATTTGCCCAACTGCCTCGCGATGACCATCCGCTGGATCTGGTTCGTGCCTTCATAGATCTGTAGGAGTTTTGCGTCGCGCATCAGCTTTTCGACAGGATAGTCCTTCAGGTAGCCGTAGCCGCCAAGAACCTGCACAGCGTTGGTCGTCACTTCCATCGCCGTATCGGAGGCAAAGCATTTGGCCATGGCCGATTTGATCGTGGCCTTGTTGCCCTGGTCGACGTTCCATGCCGCCTGCCAGGTGAGCAGCCGCGCCGCTTCGACCTTCATAGCCATGTCGGCCAGCATGAAGGAGATGCCCTGGTTGTTGATGATGGGCGCCCCGAACTGCTGTCGTTCCTTGGCATAGACGAGGGCGTGCTCTAGCGCGGCCCGCGCCACACCGACGCTGAGGGCTGCTACCCCCGATCGCCCAAAGTCCAGCACCTGTAACGCGATGCGGAAACCCCTTCCTGGTTTGCCCAGTAGGTTGGCTTGGGGCACGCGCACGTTCTCGAAGGTGAGTTCTGCCGTGTTCGACGCCCGCTGGCCCATCTTGTCTTCCACTTTGGAGACCCGAATGCCGGGCGTGTCTGCCGGCACGACAATGGCCGAAACCCCCCGGGGACCTCGGTCGGGATCGGTCAGAGCAAAGACCGTCAGGATGTCGGCCAACCCACCGCTGGTGACAAAACACTTGTGGCCGTTAATGACATATTCATCCCCGTCAGGCAGGGCTGTGGTCTTGACGGCTGCTGCGTCGGAGCCGGCTTCTCTCTCTGTCAGGCAGAAGGCGGCCAGCTTGGCCTCTGTGGCTATCGGGCGCAAGAACCTTTCTTTCTGTTCCTCTGTGCCAAAGAGCTGGATGGGCGTCAGGGCCAGGCCGTTGACCAGGAGGGTGATGCTGATGCCAGCGCAGGCCGCCCCTAGTTCCTCGGCGATGATGGCGCTCTGCAGCGCGCCGTAGCTCATCCCGCCATAGTCCTTGGGAATCGTTACGTTGAGCAGGCCTGCCTCTTTGGCTTTCTGAACGATACCGGGCGGCACTTCAGCCCTACGGTCGTACTCGGCCGAGATAGGCAGGATTTCATCCCGGGCGAACGTGCGCGCCTGCGCCTGGATCCCTAGCAGTTCGTCCGACAGAGAGAAACTGATCACGATGGCCTCCTACTTGCAGTGTGGATGGGGCGCAGCGCCCCGGTTTGGAGCAAAACAAGGCCGTGCGCCTGTGACTTGACACGGCCTATTCTGCCTTTTTGGTGCTCGCCTGTTCTATTCAGCCTTGATCTCAATGACCTCAATACCCTTATAGTGGCCACAGGAGGGGCACACGTGATGCGGCAATCGCAACTCGTGGCAGTTGCGACATTGGACCAGGTTTCGTCGCTTCAATGCATGATGGCTGCGCCGCTTGCCCTTGCGGCCTTTGCCCAGTTTTCGTTTTGGTAGAGCTCCCACTGACTAATCTCTCCTTTCCTCAGAGTCTGGTTCATTCGGTAGCAGTGTTTTCAGGGTGGCCAACCGTGGGTCAACCGGGGGGTACTTGCATTGGCATTCCCCCTGATTGCGGTTGCCGCCACAACGAGGACACAACCCTTGGCACTCGGGATCGCAAAGCGCTTGCTCTGGCCCAGTGAGCCAGAGGGCCTGACGGACGACCTCGCTCAAATCAAGGATTTGGTGCTCATCGATGAGCAGTGCCTCGTCACGATCCTTTTCTGGCACGTCATCCACAGGCGATCCGTCGATATGCATGGTGGGGTGGAACTCTTCCTCCAGCTTGAACTCCACGTCCATATCGCACGGTTCCAGACAGCGTCGGCACGCCGTCCGGAGCGTTGTCCACATTTCGCCCGTGGCCAGGATTCCCTGGCTGGTGCGCATCAATGTGATCGACCCTGTGAGTGGACGAACCGGTTCCAGTTCTGGATCCAGATCGCGGATGTCAGCGTTTAGGTCAAATTCTCGGCATGCGCCGCGTGGTCCCCTGAGAAGCTGACCGATATTGTAGCGCATGGTCACGGCAATGATACCCCCCTGTCCATAAGTGGCCCAATTATAGGTCAGAGAAGGCGAGGTGTCAAAATGACAGTGCAGTCGGACAGACGCCCACCGCTCGGCAGGGGGCGCGCAGAACCGCGATCCACAGGGCCCAGCGATGAGACCCCGGACAAGCCTTGCTGAGCAAACGCTCAGTTCTCGATGTCTTCCGGTGTCTTGGACTCTGACAGGGTTTCCAGACCGTTGCGAACTGTTGTCAATA
>JASFTJ010000303.1:0-4320 GCA_050053615.1 Anaerolineae bacterium
GCACAGCAAACTGGACAGCGCCAGCGAATAGACCCGCGCGCGGGGCGGGTCCGACCGGGAAGTCAGCACGACGGGTGCTGAGGCCCCCACCACAATGCCAGCCATCTTGGCCGAAGCCAAGTATTCTAGATTCTTGGATAGGATGTTGCCTGCGTCCAGGTCGGGGACGACGACCACATCTATGTCACCGGCCACCGGACTGTTGATCCCTTTATCTCGAGCTGCCTCAGCCGAGATGGCATTATCAAAAGCCAGCGGCCCATCCACAAGGGCCCCCTTGATCTGACCTCGCTCGGCCATCTTGCTCAGGCACGCGGCGTGCACGGTCGACGGGATGTTAGGATTGATCGTCTCCACCGACGACAGACCCGCTACCTTGGGCTGCTCTACGCCCAGCTTGCGCGCCAGATCCACTGCGTTCTGGGTGATGGCTGCTTTCTGCGCGATGTCTGGGCGAATGTTGATGGCCGCATCGGTGATGAGCAACAGTTTGTGATAGGTGGGCACCTCCAGGATGAACACATGACTCAAAAGGCGATCAGTCCGAAGGCCAGTCTCCTGACGTAGCACAGCGTGCAGCATCTCGTCGGTGTGGAGATAGCCTTTCATCAAGACATCGGCACGGCCCGCCCGGACAAGGTCCACCGCTGCCTGCGCCGCAGCTCGGTTGGTCTCTGTTGACACGATCTGCTCGTCACGCAGGTCCCAGCCAATGGCCTCGGCCTTCTCACGGATATCCTCCTCGCGGCCCACGAGCAGCGGGATGATGAGTCCCAGGCTGACAGCTCGCTGCACTGATTGAAGCACCAGCTTGTGGGCCGCCGCGGCGACTGCGACCCGTGTCGGTGGGTTCTTTTGAGCCAAGTCTACCAACTCCTGCAACCGTGTGATCATTCACTATCCTCTTCTTCCATCTTGTCCCCTCCCTCCGAGGACAGGGGGTAAGCCCAGCGGATGCGCCGCAGGGCCAAAGGCAGACGCGGGGGCAGATCGCCAGCGACCATGCCCATGTCGCCTAGTTCAGCACGAGCCAACTCGCCGGCCAGGCCATGGAGATAGGCGCCAGCGACTGCCGCCTCAAAGGCCTCCAGCCCCTGCGCCCGCAGCCCGACGATGGCCCCAGCCAGCACATCGCCGCTGCCAGCCGTGGCCAGCCCCGCGTTGGCAAAGGGCAGCACGCTCACACGCCCGTCCGGCGCAGCGACGACGGTGAAAGCACCTTTAAGCACAACCACCACCCCCCACTTTGCAGCCATGCGCCTGGCCACGCCCTCGCGGTCAGCCTCAATCTCTTTAACCGTACCCTCGTCACCCATCAGCCGCGCCATCTCGCCGGGATGGGGTGTGAGAATGGTGTCGGGCGGCAGGGCTTTCCACCAGCTATCTGCCTTCACCAGGGCGTTTAACCCATCGGCGTCCACGATGAGCGACGGCAGTGCAAGATGTACTGCTTCCTCTTCCCCCGAACTGGACACAAAGCCGAGGCGCCCCTTGCGCTCCGCGCGTTCCAGGCCCAGGAAGGTGTGGACAAAGGCAACCGTCTCCTTCTCCTGGGTCAGACCCGGACCCAACAGCAGGACCCCATACTCCCCCATGTTTGCCTGGAGCACCTTCACCGCCCCAGAAGCAATAACGCCCATGTCGTGGGGCAACAGTAAATAGGTGGCCTCGACCAAGTTGGCGGCCACTGATGGTTGGATTGGGGTAGGCAAGGCCATGGTCACCAAGCCGGCGCCGACGCGCGTGGCGCTCATCCCAGCCAAGGCCGCCGCCCCGACATAGTTCGCCGAGCCAGCCACAATCAGCGCCCGGCCAAAGGTCCCCTTATGCGCGGAATCAGGACGTCCCGGCAACCAGGATTGGATCTGTTCAGCCGTCGCCATCACCAAGGATACATCATCGGCCAATTCCGGCGGGATGGCAATGTCGACCACAACCAGATCGCCCACGGCCTCTGCTCCCGGAAAACGCAGCAGGCCGACTTTGGGATAAGCAAAGGTCACAGTTGTGTCGGCGTGCAGAGCTGCGGGATCCAGTTCCCCCGTATCGCAGTCCAGCCCGGTCGGGCAATCGACGGCAAGGACCGTCGGTCCAGATCCTACTGGAACACGAGGAACCACCTCTGTCAGTTGGCGAGGCCCCCTGCGCTCTGCCAGCGAGCCGCGCACAACTTCCAAGAGCTGTCGGAGGCTCTTCCGGATGGGCAAGGAGACGCCCACCCCCAGCAGAGCATCCACCACCACGTGTGCGTCCGACAAGAGGCCGCGAAGCGCCCGAAACTCTGTGTCATCCGCGGCCCACACGATCGACAGGTGGTCACCCTCGATGCGCTCGAGATTCGCGTCATCCTCCACGCTCCGTTTCCAGATGTAGCAGGTCACCTGGGCACCCATCTCCCACAGGTAATGCGCAGCTACTAGCCCATCGCCGCCGTTATTGCCCGGCCCCACCAGCACAAGGATCCGTCTACCCTTTGCTCCCAGCCGGTGGCGAATCGCTTCGGCCACGCCGAACCCGGCGTTTTCCATCATTTCTGCGAAACTCAATCCTGCCTCGTTGGCCTTGTTTTCCAGAAAACGACTCTTTTCGACTGTGATGATCTTGATCGGATACATACACTCCTCTTTGAATCTTACACCCTTCAGATCCGCGTTCACGCAGATTCCGCCTTTAGCTGCGCGCTGACCCATAGCCACGCGATCGCTGTCGCCGCCAACGCGGCGACGGTGAGGACAATGAGCAAATAGAAACCCCGGATGGCCGCCGATTCAGACCCGCCGATAGGATCCACCGGGTGACGGATGACATCAGCTTGCTGAACCACGATCCAGGGCACAACACCCATGACCAGGTTCACCCCAGCCGTGAAATCACGGTGATCCACCACCCGGATCATGAGGGCCAGCACCACCACCGCCACCAGGATCAAGCCAGAGGCGCGCACCCTCGGTTCGTTCCAGGCAACCACCTGGCCCCACGTCAGGCCGGTGACGGCCATGGCAGAGATGGCGTACAGGATCCACACAAGAAGGGCTGTCAAGCTCGCCGCCTGCGTGCCACGGTACCAAACCGGTCGCCGCCGCACCAGCGCCACCAAACCCAGCGCCCCAGCTGCGGAAAACGAGAGTAGCCCAACCCATACCAGCGCTCCGTGCACATAGACCAACCTGATCAGGTTGCCCAGCCTTGCCTCCGATGGGGCGAGAATCACCCACAGTGCCAACAGCCCTAACAGCACGATCGCCAACAAACACACTGCCCTTCTGAGACTTTCCAATCGCATAATCTCCAATCCAAATCATGAACGAGATATCACTTGCGCCGCACCCCAGTTGGACACACAGCCCCAAATGGGGTAGAATTCCAGGGCACACAAGACAATCCGATTCAGGAGAACGTCATGGAAGAAAACCAAGGTTCCCCAAAGGAGAATCCACAACAACCACGGGCAACGGCCTGGATGGCTGCAGGTGCCGTCGGCGTGGTCGTGGTAGTTCTGCTGGCCCACGCCCTGCTCACCCGACCCAGCGCTCCCCCCCAGGTGGGCAGCCAGGTGCCCGACTTTCAGCTCACCACCCTTGACAACAGTCCAGCGAGACTGAGCGATCTCCGTGGACAAGTGGTCGTGATTAACTTTTTTGCCAGTTGGTGCGCTCCCTGCCGTGAGGAAGCCTCCGATCTGGAGCAAACCTGGCGCGAGTATGATGACCAGGGGGTGCAATTCTTGGGTATCGCCTACAAGGATGCCAAGTCCAAAGCCCAAGCTTTCCTAGATGAATTCGACGTCACCTACCCCAGCGTCGTAGAGCCCGGCAACCGCACCGCACACGCCTACGGCGTGACCGGCGTACCCGAGACCTTCATCGTGGACCAAGAGGGCCTGCTGGCCCATCACTTTCTCGGCCCGATCGACCAAGCACAGCTCAGCGACGAGCTCGACCGTCTGCTCGGCCCCTAATCTACTCCCGCTCGCTTTGTCCAGCCGCGACCTCCCAGGCGGTGCTGGAAAAAGGCCAGCAGCACGCTGCGCAACCGGTTGACATCCAGGCGACGGACCAACCGACTGTTATAGGCCACAGAGACAATTCCCGTTTCCTCTGAAACGACGATGACCAAGGCATCGCTTTCCTCCGTCAGGCCAATGGCTGCGCGGTGGCGAGTGCCCAACCCACTATACTGAGGATTCTGTGTAGCGGGCAACATGACACTGGCTGCCACAATCCGCCCGTCACGGATGACTACCGCCTTGTCGTGCAGAGCTGTGTTGGGGTGAAAGATGGTGCGCAGCAGCTCGGCCTTGACATCGGCAGAGAAGGGTAC
>JASFTJ010000304.1:0-4316 GCA_050053615.1 Anaerolineae bacterium
ATCTGTTGGGCGAGGTCTCTGACCGAGCCCCCAACGCCTCGGTCGGAAGACCTCGGCGAACAAGTTTCTTAGCAGCAGCGACCAGAGGGAGCGAAGCAGGACAGGCCATGCCCGCGATTGCATCCGGCAGATTTGCCAAGGGCGGCAAATTGTGGTATTCTAAAAAAAGTCAGCGTTGCCGTCCCTTTCTACCACAGCTATTGTCAAAGAAACTGTCCGTCGGCTACCAACAACACCATAGCAACACATGAATCCGCTTGCCCACCATTCGTCCTTTCCGGATCTATTATGGTATTCTACAGAGCTAACCCCTTCAATTTGGGTACATGAGTCTATGAGAAGCTCGTAATGGATACGTCCCCCTGCGATTCGATCTTGGGCTTCTTGCCCTGCGGTCTCTGCGTCGTTGATGGCAAGGGAAAAATCCTTGACGTAAACCCGGCGCTTGAACGACTGCTGGGATGGCGCTCCTCAGAGCGGTGCGGCCAGCCACTCGCCCGCTACCTAGAGCAAGAGATAACCGATCCGACACAGGTGACATACTGGACAGTGGCCCTGAGCCAAGCCCTGGCTCAGGGTCGGACGACCCATCTAAACCTACCCACCGACTTTCGCACCGGACCCTATGATGAGCCCCTGGTCTCTGTCACCGGCGTGATGGCGCCCTGGCAGAGCAGCAGCGCGGAACACTCGGGCGCCCTGGTCGTCTTTCACGACAGCACAACCCGGAAGGACATGGAGGGAGCGCGGGTCAGGTTCCTGGCCGTCCTGTCCCACGAACTGGGCACACCCGTAGCCAACTTGACGGTCGCCGCCGAGCAACTCGCCAACTACATGGAGGCCGACGGCGCGAAACCGTGGCGGCTGTTACAGGTGATCCGGGGCGAAACGGAGCGCCTCCGGCGACTGCTTGCCCAGTTCCCCACGACACTATCCGCCCGCATGGAGATTCCCCGGCCACGGAAGCGCCTGGTGACTTTGCGGCCCATCCTGCGCCAGGTGGCCCAGGCATTCGGTGTGCGCAACCTCGACTGCCAGATTGTCGTGCAGGCGCCACAAGGCCTGCCCTTCGTGTGGAGCGACGCAACAAGCATCAAAGAGATTCTGAGCAAACTGGTGGAACACGCCATGCGCTACGCGCCGGCCGGCAGCCAGATCGTCCTGACCGCCAAAGAACGAGGAGACGAGGTCATGGTCCTCGTGCACGGTCAAGGGCCAGGCGTTCCCGATGAGGAAGCAACTCTTGAACCCTGGCAAGCTGGCAGTAGGGAGGAGCCAAGCGCAGATCACGTGGGCCTGTCCATTGCCCAGACCCAGGTCCAAGCCCTTGACGGACAGCTCTGGTACGAAAGGCATCCCAAGGGCAGAGTCTCCTTCCGTTTCAGTCTGCCACGCGCAAAAAACATACTCACCGAGGAGAGAGAAAGAGAAGAGGATTATGGATGCGACCATCCTGATCGTTGAGGATGACAGGGAGCTAGCCTGGCTCGTGCGTGAGGAGTTGCAAAAAGAAGGATTCCAGGTGCTGTTGGCCAGCGACGGCATAGATGGAATGCAGTTACTTCAGAAACACTGCCCTGACCTGATCCTGATGGACGTGATGATGCCCCGTATGGATGGTTGGGAGGCGTGCCGCTGCATCCGGCAAGACTCGGACGTGCCGATCATCATGCTCACCGCCAGACAGGATGAGCAGGACAGAGTCCGTGGCCTGCAACTGGGAGCAGACGACTATGTGATCAAACCATTCAGTACGGCTGAACTCGTGGCCCGGATCCAGGCGGTGTTGCGTCGCTGCGAACATCCCGCCGGGATGGAGCAGACTATCGAGGTTGACAACCGGTTGGTCGTGGATCTGACACGTCAGCAGGTCTTTGTGGATGGGCAGGCTGTGGATCTATCAAGCACCGAGTACAAGCTGTTGACCTGTCTCCTGGAGCAAGCCGGCTGCATCTTGACCCATCAGAGCCTGCTGACCCAGGTCTGGGGCTGGGAATACGCCGACGAGACCAATTACCTGAAGGTCTATATCTATCGTCTGCGAAACAAGATCGAGATCGACCCCAGCAATCCCCGCTACATCCTCACGGAGCGGTGCCTTGGCTATCGCTTCCATCCTCCAATTCAACCTTGGCCCGTTTGACCAAAGCCCAAGTAGCGTCCACAGGAGCGGAGTCCTCTATACAGTTGAGGCTTCCTTCTTCTGGCAGAGCACCTCGTGGGCCTTGGTCAGCCAATCAGGAATCTCGATCATCTGCGGGCACAGTTCCAAGCACTCGTCGCACTCGATGCACAGATTGGCCCGTTCCTCCTCTTTGAGCCAGCCGTAAACCATCTGCGCCCGGTTCTCATCGCCGTACATCATCAGGTCATTGTAAATCTCAAAGACACGAGGGATGTTTACCCCACTGGAGCAGGGCAGGCAGTACTTGCAGTCGGTGCAAGGGATGGGGCACAGGGCTTGGTAGGCCTCGCGCACTCGGGGGTAGAGGGCCAATTCTTCGGGGGTCAAAGTGCCGGGGCCGGAGTTGCTGGCGCTGGCGACATTCTCTTGGACATGCTCCATGGTGCTCATACCACTCAACAGCAATGACACTTCCGGCAGATTCCACACCCACTGGAGCGCCCAGTCAGCCGGGGTGCGCTGCACCGGGGCGCGATCCCAGATGGCCTGCACCGTGGGCGGTACGTTGTTGGACAGCCGCCCGCCGCGGATCGGCTCCATGATAATCACGGCTAGCCCCTTTCCCGCAGCATAGCGCAAACCCTTCAGACCGGCCTGGTGCTCGACATCCATATAGTTCAACTGAATTTGGCAAAAAAGCCACAGATCGGAAGCATCGACAATCTCCTGAAAGATCTCATACTTGTCATGGAAGGAAAAACCCAGGTGGCCAATGCGGCCACTGGCGATAGCCCGCTCAGCCCAGGAGAGCACACCTAGATCGCGCATCTCAGGCCAACGTGTGGCATTCAGACCATGGAGCAGGTAGAAATCGATGTGCTCCGTTTGGAGTTTGCCCAACTGCTCGTCAAGAAAGCGGTCAAAATCCTCGGCCTTTTCGACCTTCCAGCAAGGCATCTTGGTCGCCAACTTGATCCGCTCGCGGTACCCATCCTGGAGGGCGCGTCCCAAAAATGGTTCGCTGTTCTCGCGATGGTAAGGATACGCCGTATCCACATAGTTCAGGCCGTGATCGATGGCGTAGCGGATCATGCGGGTGGCTTCCGGCTCATCGATCTGGCTAGGGTCACTACCGATCGTGGGCAGGCGCATGGCGCCAAAACCGAGCGCCGCGGGTATCCAGTCCAATTTGCCAAAGGTTCGGTATTGCACGCTACATCTCCTTGGAAGCTCTCTCCTGGTCGTCTAGTCTCCTACTCTACAGCCACGACCAGCATAGTCATATCATCGTACTGCACCGCACTCGCCTGGTAGGCGACCATGTCGGTGAAGGCGGCTGCGCACAGCTCATCCGGTGGGCGGGCAACGTGGGAATTCAGCAGGTCCCCCAGTCGGTCGCGGCCCAGGGTCTGGTCATTGGGACCCAGGATGTCGGTCAGACCATCGGTATAAAGCACCAGCCGGTCGCCAGTCAGCAAGCTGACGACCTCTTCGGACAAGTGCAAGTCGTCCAGGTCCGGGAAGCCGAGAAAGGTACCTTCCCCGCCCAGCGACTGGACCTCACCATCTCGCAAGAGGAAGGGGCGTTCGTGACCAGCGCGTACGTAGGTCAACCGTTTGGCTGGTCCATCGATCACACCGTAGAACACGGTTACAAAAAGGTTAGGCTGACCCAGTTCCCGTAGCAATCGATGCACGTTGCTCAGTACAGCGCAGGGTGACCTTTCGCGGCGAGCCTCGGCCAGGATCAGGCTGCGCGTCAAGGCCATGTACAATGCTGCCGGCATCCCCTTGTCCGACACATCACCGATGACCAAGCCGAAACGGTCCTCATCGAGGAGGATCACATCATAAAAGTCACCACCCACCTCACGAGCGGGCTCGTTGCGAGCGGAAAAGGCGTAGCCAGGAACCGAGGGAAAGATGCGCGGCAGCACACTTTGCTGCACCTCCCGGGCCAACTGCAGTTCTCGCTCCATCCGTTCTTTCTGCACCAGCCCAGCCTGGGCAGCCTCCAGCTGCGCGATCTTGTCCTGGAGCTCTTCGGTCAGCCTGGCGCGTTGAATGGCTACGGCGGCCTGATTGGCAAAGGTCTGGAGCAACGCCACCTCGCCCGGTGTAAAGCCGCTCTTCTGGCTGGTGTGCACGATCATCAGTCCCACAGGCTGGTCCTGAACGACAAAGGGCACGC
>JASFTJ010000305.1:0-4306 GCA_050053615.1 Anaerolineae bacterium
ATCAGCTCCACGTTCTGGTCTCGGTGGAGAAGCATCTCCAGGCTCTCACCCAACAGCGATGGCATGCACAACAATAGGACGCGCTGTTTGCCCATAGCTTCCCTCGGCAGCACCGGCCTGCGTGTCAAGATATGCACTACGACAGGTAGTCGTGTATGCTGGCCGCAACCCGGCGGCCTCTGGCGATGGCCATGACCGCCAGGTACGGCTGGCCCGTGACGTCTCCTGCGGCAAAGACGCCCTCGCGGCTGGTCTGCCCCGTCTCCCGATCGGCCACGATCCAGCCGTCGGCGTCCACTTTCAGGCCGGGCACTGCCCCGGCCCACGATGGGTCGGGCCCCGGCTCCGGTGCCAAGACCACTAGGTCCGCGTCTATCGTGTCCCCGGCGCCTTCGACGGCGATAGGGTGGCTGTGATGCTGCCGCCCTCCGACGCGCAGGTGCTGGCAGCGAACCCCCACGACCTGACCGTTTCCGTCGCCGACGAGAGCTGCTGGCTCGGTAAGAGGTACAAAGCGAACGCCTTCCTCCTGGGCGGCCCAATAATCCTCCATGCGACACGGCAGATGGGCCTCGGTTCCCCGGTGGTAGCAGGTCACATCCCGCGCGCCCAGCCGGATCGCCGTCCGCGCACAATCCACAGCAGCGTGTCCCTCGCCAAAGATGGCCACCTTTTCGTCGGGCCTGATGCTGATGAGGGGCTCGAGATGAACCCCGAGGTAGGATCTACCCAGGTTGCTCTGTGCCAGAAACTCGGTCGTCAGGTACACACCCTCCAAATCCATCCCGGGCAGGTCAGACACCGGCTCGCGACCGGCGCCGGTGCTCAGCAGCAGGGCATAAACCCCCTCCCGAAAGAGGTCATCCACCGTCAAATCCTGCCCGATCTGGGTCGCCAGCGCGAACTTGACGCCCAGGCGCTTCAATTGCGAAAACTTGGCCTCCGTGATCTCCAGGGGCAGGCGAAAGCGGGGGATGGTATAGACCAAGGCGCCACCCGGCTGGCGCTGAGCCTCAAAGAGGGTGACCTCGTGGCCCCGCAGCGCCAGTTCCTCTGCCGCCGTCAGGCCGGCCGGCCCCGAGCCGACGATGGCCACCCCTTTCCCACTGGCCGGAGGCAAGGCCGGCAGTGGCAGGCCACCCTCCACCCGGCGCTGATAGTCGGCCACAAATGCCTCCAGGCGACCCATCTGGACGGCGGCGGTATGCCGGCCCACGCCGCAAGCGCCTGCACACAGGGCCTCGTCGGGGCACAGGCGTCCGCAGAGCTCGGGAAAGCTGCTCGTCTGGCGATAGATGGCCGCTGCCTGCACAAAGTTGCCCTGCGAAATCTCCCACATGGCCTGGGGGATGTCGTTGTGCAGTGGGCAGGCCAGCACGCAGCTCCGGGGCGCCGGGCACTGGATGCAGCGGGATGCCTCGGCGCGAGCCGTCTCCGCTGTAAAGCCCTGGCAGGCCTCCTCAAAATCCCGGATCCGCTCCCCCACCGGCCGATAGTCCAGCCGCGACGCAGGCAGATGCAGACGCGCCCGCCGGTCAATCTGCCTTGTTTCCACTTCATCCATGCTCATGGCCCCATCCTTCTGTTATCTATGGACAAACCAACCCATGGCCATGATACCCCAGGAGCCGGGGTCGGGCAATCCCTCTTGACCCGCAACAAGCATGAAAAAAGAGCGATCTGACGACCGCTCTCGTGGGGGGAAGAACTAGTTCTACCCTGATCTCAAATGTGAAACATGACTTCACGCCCTGTGTTGCAGCAACCCCCGCTCCCGCGCCAGTTGGGCCGCCTCGTAGCGGCTGCTGACGTGTAGCTTGGCCAGGATGTTGCGCATGTGGCTCTTGACGGTGTGGACGCTGATGACCAGCCCCTCAGCGATCTCTTGGTCGGTCCGGCCCTCGGCCGCCAGGGTAAGCACCTCTTGCTCGCGAGGGGTGAGGGCCAAGATCTGACCCCTGGGCATCTCTGAGGCACGCTGGCTCAAACGCCGGAATTCCTCTAACATGCGGCCGGCCAGGGCCGGCGTAAGGGCCGCCTCGCCGCGCACCGCCCGCCGCAGCAGGTCCACCATGTCGGGGGAACGGATGCTCTTCAAGATATAGCCCTGCGCCCCGCTGCGGACCGCCTCGAACAGCTTGTCGTCTTCGTCGCGCACGGTGAGGATGACAATGACGGCCGCGGGCAGCTCGCGTTTGATGCGTCGCGTGGCCTCCAGGCCGTCGCAGCCGGGCATGGTGATGTCCATCAGGATCAGGTCGGGCGCCAGATCACGGGCCTTGACCAGCGCCTCCAGGCCGTCGCCGGCTTCCCCTACCACCTCAAAGTCGGGTTGAGCGGCGATGAGGCCCGCCAGCCCTTCCCGAAAGAGGGCGTGGTCGTCGGCCAACAAGATGCGGATCGGTTCCATCGTCATTCCTCCTCCAGCGGCCAGGTCAGCGTCACCTGTGTGCCCCGGCCCGGTGCTGACTGAACAGCCAGGCTGCCGCCCAGGCGTGCCGCCCGGGCGCGCATGATGCTCAGGCCAAAGTGCTGGCGCCCGTCGGAGGGGCTCCTCGTCGGGTCAAAGCCCCGCCCATCGTCCGTTACGACCACCACTGCCTCGTGTCCCCGCTGCTCCAGGCAGACGTCGATGCGCTGCGCCCGGGCATGGCGACGGGCATTGAGCAGAGCCTCGCCGACCACGTGCTGCACCTCTGCGCAAACATCATGGGACAGGAGCAGCGGCTCCTCGGGCATCAGGGCCAGGTCCACGGAAGGTACGCCCTCGGGCGTCAGGCCGGCAACCAGGCGAACCAGCCGCTCTTGAAGGGCTTGCGGCGGCGGGGAGTCCTCTTGCAGGGTTGTGATGGCTCGGCGAACCTCCGCCGATGCCTTCTCGATTGCACCGCGCAAATATCCGAGCAGCCCGGCCGCGGGCGCGTGCTCGCCTGCAGCCACCAGGTCAGCCGCCTTGTCGACCTGAAGCCCCAGGTAGCTTATCATCTGGGCCAGTCCGTCGTGCATGTCGGCGGCGATGCGCTGCCGCTCCTCCAGGGCGGCTAGACGCTCCGCCTGCTCGTAGAGGCGGGCGTTCTCCAGGGCGATGGCCGCCGAATTGGCCAGCTCGGTCAGCACGTGCACCGCCTCGCCCGGGAACTGGCCGGTCGCCGCGCCGCCCACGCATAGAGAGCCGATGACTTGCGCGCCGATGCGCAGCGGGGCCACCAAGTGGCTCTGCCGGAACGGCGCCGCTAGGATGCCGCAGCATCCCTGGCACTCGCCGGCGCCACAGGGAAGCGCCCCTTCAGACGAAAGCACCCGCTCCGTCAGTTGGTGCAGGGCCGAGATCCGCCCCCCAAGTACAGCTTCCGCGGGGCCGCTACTGGCGCTGGACTGCAGGTAGCACTCGTTGGGTTCCAGCAGACACAGGACGGCCACGTCGGCAGCCAGCAGCGTCCGGGCCTTGTCGGTGACCGATTGGAGGACAAGGCGAATCTCCAACTTGGAGGTGATCTCGCGGCTGACCTCCTGCAGGGCGGCCAGTTCGCGGGTGCGCCGGGCGACGCGAGTTTCCAGCTCTTCAGTCCAGGCCTGCAACTGCGCCCGCATCTGGTCCAGGCTGCGCGCCAGGCGCTCGATCTCGCGCGGCCCTGCCGGCTCGATCGGCGTGCTGAGGTCGCCGCCGCCGATTCGTTCAGCTGCTGAGCCCAGCCGTTGCAGTGGGCGGACGACCAGCTTGTGCACCAACAGCAAATCCAGGGCTAGCAGCGCCAGCGACCCGGCGAGGAAGGCGAGCTGGATCCAGCGCAGGCGGGCGAGCTTGTGCCTGGCCGCCGCCTCGTACTGCCGCACCACCTCGTCGGCCTGTTGCATCAGGCTGGGAGCCAGGTCCTCGACGGCGTGGATGGCGATCGCCCTTTCCGAGCTGTCCGATACAGCGACAGCGAGCAGGTCCAAGTGGCCACGGAACGTGGTCCATGTGGCCTGGACCTGCTGGAGCGCCACCAGCGTCCCGGCGTCCCCCACAGCTGGGATGGCGACGGTGCGGCCCGGCGGGTAAGTCGTCGTGCCGCCCAGGAAAAAAGCCGCCAGGGTCCTTTCGAAGGTGTCTGCGGCCTCCATCAGCGACTGCAACGCTGCCTTGTCGCCATCGCGCTCGACGCGCAGCGCGTCGCTCGTCATCTGCCTCACCAGCATCCGCTGCCGGCCCGCTAGATTGATGACCTGGGCATCCTGTTTTTGGGTGTCCATGGCCCACAAGGTGGCCGTCGCCGATACCAACAGCAGGGCGAAAAAGGCCACGAATAGTAGGCCCATTCTCGCT
>JASFTJ010000306.1:0-4293 GCA_050053615.1 Anaerolineae bacterium
CATCTTGCCCCTCCTTGGTTTCTGGGTTGCTTATCACTCCCCATTATACCAAGTAGGGGCTTTTTTTCAATCTGTCAACCTACTTTGCAACAGCCCTATTCCTTGGACGGTAACCTCAGATTATCCACATGTGCCGGTCTGGGCAAGTCTGCTCGGAGGGGGGATGGACACCTGCTCCAGAATGTGCTATACTTTCACCGTCGCCGCTGTGCCTGCCAACTCCCTTGCGCCTGGCAAGGGGCCTGTTGCATTGGTCATCGGAGGCAAGTATGACTCAAATCAAGTCGAACGCAGACCGTGTGACCGTCGTCATTTTCGGCGCGTCGGGCGACCTGACGCGCCGCAAGCTGGTACCCGCTCTGCACAGCCTCGGTTGTGAGCAGCTGTTGTCTGTGAAGAGTCGGGTTGTTGGTGTGGCGCGGACTCCCCTGTCCCATCAAGAGTTTCGCGATCAGCTGTACAAGGGGGTGGAGGCGTATGCTCGCTTGAAACCGGGCATCTGCGAACTCTGGCCCACCTTTGAAGAACGGCTATCCTACTTGGCGGGCAGCTACGATGACCCCGGGACCTATCGTCGTCTTGCGGAGCGGTTGGCGCAACTCGATGCCAACGCTGGCACAAGTGGTAAACGCCTCTTTTATCTGGCCGTGCCGCCTACGCTGTATCCGCTCATCGTCGAGCAGCTGGGGCTGGCCGGACTGAATCAGAGCGACACTGCGACTGGGACGCGTATCATCATCGAGAAACCCTTCGGCCATGACCTGGCGAGTGCCCGTAAACTCAACGAGCAGGTCCACGCGGTCTTTGACGAGAGTCAGGTCTACCGAATTGATCACTATCTGGGCAAGGAAACCGTCCAAAACATCCTGGCGTTCCGTTTTGCCAATGCCATCTTTGAGCCGCTGTGGAATCGCAATTATGTGGACCACGTGCAGATCTCGGTCGCCGAGAACGTGGATGTGGGGCATCGCGCTGGCTACTATGACAAAGCTGGCGTGCTGCGTGACATGTTTCAGAATCACCTGCTGCAACTGCTCACCCTGACGGCGATGGAGCCCCCCGCCCGTTTCGAGGCCAAGGCCCTGCGCGATGAAAAGGTCAAGGTATTACGGGCCGTGCGTTCGGCGGACTGCAGGGTGCGGAGCCAGTACCGAGGCTATCGGGATGCGGACGGGGTCGCTGCCGACTCGCAGACGCCGACCTATGCCGCCCTCCAACTCTTTGTGGACAACTGGCGCTGGCGGGGCGTGCCGTTCTATCTGCGCTCTGGCAAGAGCCTGGCGGCCAAGACGACCGAGATTGCCATCCAGTTCAAATGTGTGCCTCACCTGATGTTCCCCCTCGATCCCGGAACAGAGATGACGCCCAACGTGCTCTCCCTCTGCCTCCAGCCCGACGAGGGGATCCACCTGCGCTTTGAGGCCAAGGAGCCAGGCGCCGGGATGCGCACCCGCTCGGTGGACATGGAGTTCCACTATGCCGAGGATTTTTGGGGGACGGCGCTGCCAGAGGCGTACGAGCGGCTGCTGCTTGACGCGATGCAGGGCGACGCCTCCCTCTTTGCCCGCGCCGACGAGATCGAACTGGCCTGGGGGATCATCGACCCTATCCTGGACAGTTGGGAGGAGCCCGACGCGCCGCCCCCGGTCCCCTACGAGCCGGGCAGCTGGGGGCCCGCCGAGGCCGACGAGTTTTTGGCCCTAGAGGGCCGGGCCTGGATCCTGGGCTGTGGCGGTCACCAGACAACTGAAAACTAGGGATAAACTGCCCTGAAAAAAGGGCAGTCGAGAAAAAACGGGTACACCCCTTTCCCTCGCTGAAAAGACCTTTTTCAGCGGAGCCAGAATATGGTACCATACGCTCAGGCGGTCGTGTGTTATGGAATCCGGCACCACCGACACCGGTCAATCCACCGAGGGAGAAGGAGAATGAAACCGGAGATTGTCGTCAGACCGAATCCAAACGAACTGATCCGCATCGCCGCCCGGCGCTTTGGTCAACTCGCTCACAGAGCCGTCGCCAGCCGGGGAAGATGCAGCGTTGCCCTCTCGGGCGGCTCGACGCCGGGTCCTCTCTACCAGTTGCTGACGGAGGAGCCCTACCGGACACAGATCCCCTGGGCGCAGGTCCACCTCTTTTGGGGAGACGAGCGCTGTGTGCCGCCTGATGATCCCGACAGTAACTACAGAATGGCCCACGAGACGCTGATAGCCCGCGTGCCCATCCCGCCGGGCAACGTCCACCGCATGCGCGGCGAGCTCGCACCGGAGGCGGCGGCCAGGGCCTATGAACACGAACTCCAGGAGTTTTTCTGCGGACCTCGGACCCGCTTCGACCTGGTACTATTGGGGCTTGGGACTGATGGGCACACCGCTTCGCTCTTTCCCGGCTCGATGGCCCTGGACGAGAGGGGGCGGCTAGCTGTCGCCGTGACTGCCCAGTACGAGGACCGCCCTGCCCATCGCGTCACTCTGACCCTGTCCGCCATCAACACGGCGCGCTACGTCTGGTTTCTGGTGAGCGGCAGCGCCAAGGCCGAGAGTGTACGAACCGTGCTGGAGGGTCCTACGAAGGGCCTCCCCGCGCAGCTAGTTCAGCCGATGACCGGGCAGCTCACCTGGTTCCTGGACGCCGAGGCTGCCAGTCAGTTGAAACAAAGAGGGGCTACCCTTGATTGACTGACAAATCCTTTAGGACACGGATTCACAGATTTCACGGATAAAAAAACAGGCATATCCGTGTGAATCCGTGGAAATCCGTGTGCCGTGATCGTTTCACCTAGACCGCAAACGAGTTTTGTCAGTCAACTAGGGGGGTACGGGTACCGTACCCGCTTTCTCTCGCTGAAAAGACCTTTTTTCCGCGGAGCCGGACATGGGTTCTGAGGCCCCGGCAAACCGTGGGAGGGAGCCGTGAGGCTCCCTCCCACGATCCGATAGGTGCGAAACTTTTATTGTCGAGCCGCTATGGTTTCCTCACAAGAGATACACGATAGGCAGGCATACAAAGCCATTCACTCGCGGCGTTGATGCTCAACTGAATTGCGCTGTAGCCCTCTGTACAATTTCCTGCAGGCGCTTCTGTACTTCAACCGGCAGGGGTTCGGGCTGATGTTCGGCCAGAATCTGTTCAACCCGCGCCGCCGCCCGCTGACCGAGATCCTGACCACCCTGAGCGAGCCAGCCCTGGTAATTATTGCGTTCGATCAAAGCAGGATACCAACGATCGCGGAAATGGGCCAGGGTATGTTTGGTGTCCATAAAGTGCCCATCAGGACCTACTTTATCAATTACGTCCAGGGCCAGTGTTCTTTCATTGATCTCGACCTGCGCCAGAGCTGTACGAACCCAGCTCACCAACTCGTCGCAGATGACCAGTTGAGCCAGGGAACCAGCCAACCCCGACTCCAGGTAACCCAGGTCGTGGACGAGGTGACTGCCGGCGAGGGTGTTGGCCATCAGGGTCAAGGCGGCCTCGATGCCGGCTTGTTGATCCACCAACTTTGACTCACTGCATCCGCCGAAAGCAAACATGGGCAAGTCATAGAAGTGAGCCAACTCCTGAGCGATGAACTGCTTCTCTGGCTCGACGTAGGGGCTCACCGTGGTACGCATGTCCAGCGCGCTGGCTCCCCAACCTGCGGTGACAAAAGGCGCGCCTTCGCGGTTCAGCTGTGAGAGCACCAGTCCGACCAGGCACCCGGCGTTCCAAAGAGCCATGTTGCCAGCCAGGGTAATCGGCGCGGTCACACCGCCGAGGGCTACCGGGATGTAGGTGGCCGGCAAGCCTTTCTCAGACAGATACAGCAGCTTCTGTAGAGCCTCTTCATTATGCTGTAGGCCGCTGGTCACATTCACATAGCAAGCCACCAGCGGCTTGTTCTGCAGTGCTTTGGGACCCCCAACCACTGCCTCGGCCATCTCGACCGCATCCACACAGCCCGTCAAATCGGTTGTGACAAAGATAATCGGCTTGGTCGTGTGGTTGAGCATCACCTCCATCTGGTAACGGTCGGCCACCATGGTCGGAACGTCCTCCGGCAGGAACATGCACATCACAAAGTCGATATTGGACAGGGCGTCACACAGTGTAACCCCCTCGACGACGTCTTGTAGCACCGGCTTGCGCCGTTCGCCACTGCGATGATCTACAATGTTCAGACAGTCCGATCCAGTGCCGTAGAAGGTCCGGTGCCCTCCGATGGACATGGCGGCTTTTCCATTGCGGTCGAAAAACGACACTTGGTTGGGCACTGTGTCAAATGCTTTTTCGACCAATGCACGAGGGATGCGC
>JASFTJ010000307.1:0-4283 GCA_050053615.1 Anaerolineae bacterium
GCGGCGACTATGACACCGCGTTCCTGGCCGATCATTTTTCGCTGGCCGAGCCGGACCGGGAGGCAAACCGTCCCCTGGCGGCCCTGGTGGCCGCGCTGCTGAGCCACGAGCAGCGGCAGCACGCCCGCCTGGCGATCGCGCCCAGCGACGAGGCCAACGGTGGGGCGGGTTGGCGCTTGGATCGGGCCTGGAAGCTCACCGGGCGGCGGGAGGCGATGGGCCGATGAAGTACGTCGCCACGGTGGACGGCCAGGAATACCACCTCGGCCTGGAAGAGGACGGCGTGACGTTGGACGGCGCTCCGGTCGAGGTCGATCTGCAGAGCATCGACGGCGGCTTTCACTACTCGCTGCTGGTCGGCGCCGCCTCGCACGAGGTCTTTGTCGAGCGCTGCGAGGATGTCTGTTTTGTGACCCTGGGCGGGCAGCGCTACCAGGTGCAGGTCGAGGACGAGCGCGCCCGGCGGCTCGGCGAGCGGCGGGCGGCGGTCGAAGCGACCGAAGGGAGGGGCGAGGCGGAGGTGGTCAGCCCCATGCCCGGCGTGGTCGTCGCCGTGCTGGTCGAGGCCGGCCAGGAGGTGCGCACCGGCGAGGGGCTACTCATCCTGGAAGCGATGAAGATGGAGAACGAGATCCGCGCCCCGCGCACCGGCGTGGTCGAGGCGGTGCAGGTGGAGGCGGGCCAGCGGGTGAGCCTAGATGACGTGTTTGTGAGGATCGGGTCGTGACCAAGTCTTCCCCCTCACCCCAACCCTGCCGGAGGCACTAACGACGTGTCTCCCCCAGGGGAGAGGGGGTAACTCCCCTCCCTCGGGGGAGGGGCTGGGGGAGGGGGAGCCTGTGCCCGGATCGCTGAGGGGCGCTGAAAACACTGCGAAACGCCTCAGTGGCGTCAGTGGGTTCAGTGCCTCAGCGATCCAGAAGTACGTGGCTCGACGCCCGCCCGGCCCGATGCGGGATTGGGCGGAGACGTTAACGAGATTACGGTGAAGAAATGAATCGTCTCAAAATTCGGTCAAGGATTGCTAACCGAGATCCGCGCGAGCAAGATGCCATCATAACCGAAATAGCCGTAGATGGACAGCTGCTTGTGAATTTCGAGAAAAGCACGCTTTCCACGAACTTGGTGGCTCTGGAAAGATCTGTCCACGAGGACGGAGAGTTCTTTTTTGTAACATGTACCTGTGGGGTTCCCATGTGTGCGGGAATCAGAGAGGGAATTCGCGTGACCCACGATCACAAGAGTGTTCATTGGGTTGTTCGTGGTCTTGGCGACACACAGACATTCTACTTTGATCCTGAAGAATACGAGCGAGCTATTAGAAGCGGTATCAAGCAGTTTCAGCAGATAATACGACAGAACAAACTGGAGGCTTATCCTTCGTTCAACGCACGCACTCTGAACACATACTGACCAAGGAGCATTTCGTGACCGATCCATCGAACCAACCCGTTGGCATCGTCAGCGTCGGCATGTACCTGCCGGAGACGGTGCTGACCGCAACTCAAATCGCAGAGGAAAGCGGCCTGCCCGAGTGGGTGGTCCGCGACAAATTGGGCATCGAGCAAAAGCACGTGGGCGGCCCCGACGACCATCCCAACGAGATGGCCGTCAAGGCAGCGCTTGACTGCCTGTCGAAAACTGACATCGATCCGAAAGAGATCGACGTTGTGCTGTGCACCACCGAAGAGTGGCGCGAGTATCTGCTCTGGACGTCGGCCATCCACCTGGCCCACGAGATCGGCGCCACCAATGCCTGGGGCATCGACATCCACACCCGCTGCTGCACGACGGTGGCCGCGCTCAAGATGGCCAAGGACATGATGCGCAGCGACCCCGACATCGACACGATCCTGATCGGCGGCGGCTATCGCATCTGCGACTTTATCAATTTGAAGAATACGCGCACCTCGTTCCTGTTCAACATCGGCGCGGGGGCGGGGGCGATGCTGCTGCGCCGGGGCTGGCCGCGCAACCACGTGCTCGGCGCGCACATGATGACCGACGGCTCGATGAGTAAACACGTCATCGTGCCCGCCAGCGGCACGGTCCAGTTTCCGACCGACGAGGCGGTAGCCGAGGGTCTGTTCTATTTCGACCTGGTCGAGCCGGAGGCGATGAAGGATCGGCTCAACGCCGTGTCGATGGACAATTGGATGTTTTGCATCGACGAGGCGTTGCGCAAGAGCGGGCTGGAGGTTCGCGACCAGCCCTACACCCGCGCCGACCTGGGCTTTTTGAACATGGTGCTCATCAAGCCGTCCGGCTACCGCGACATGCTGCAACGGCTGGGCCTGAGCGAGGAGCAGGGCGTCTACAACGCCGACGTGGGCCACATCGGCGAGCAGGACAGCATCCTCAACATCGTCCGCGGCCTGGAGCAGGACCGTCTCAAGGACGGCGATCTGATGGCCGTCGTCGGAGCGGGGATTGGGTACGTGTGGGGCGCGGCGTGCGTGCGCTGGGGAACCAGGGAAGCCGGTGTCAGGGAATCAGGTATCGGGGAAGCGGGAGCCAGTGCGGTTCCCTGATACCCGATACCAGATTCCCATAACAAAACATGGAAAAAGGAGTAAACATCAATGCGACTCAAGGACAAAGTAGCCCTTATCACCGGCGGAGCGGCCGGGATCGGCAAAGCGACGGCGCAGCGCTTCATCGAGGAAGGCGCCAAGGTCATCCTCTGTGATGTGAACGGCGAGGCAGGCGAGGCGGCGGTCGAGGAGTTGGGGCCGAACGCTGACTTTTACCAGGTGAACGTCATAGATCGCCAGGCGGTGCAGACCTGGGTGGACGACGTGGTGGAAAAGTACGGCCAGGTTGACGTGCTGGTCAACAACGCCGGCATTCTGCGCGACAACCAGCTAGTCAAGGTCAAGAACGGCGAGCTGGTCAAGCAGATGCCCGAGGAAGAATTCGACCTGGTGATCGGCGTCAACCTCAAGGGGGTGTTCAATTGTGCCCAGGCTGTGGCGCCGCATATGATCCGCCAGAGCAGCGGCGTGATTCTGAACGCGTCGTCGGTGGTCGGCCAAGACGGCAATTTCGGCCAGACGAATTACGTCGCCACCAAAGCAGGCGTCATCGGCATGACCAAAGTCTGGGCGCGGGAGCTGGGCCGCTATGGGGTGCGGGTCAACGCGGTGGCCCCCGGCTTTACGGCCACCGAGATCCTGATATCGATGCCGGACAAGGTGCTGGACGGCATGCGGGCCCGCACGCCGCTGGGCCGCCTGGGCCAGCCCCGCGACATCGCCAACGCCTACCTCTTTCTGGCGTCGGACGAAGCGAGTTTCGTCACCGGGACGGTGCTGCGGGTGGACGGCGGCATCGTCGTCGGAACCTGAGATAGAGATGGAGAGGGGGATAGAGAGTGATTCTCTGTCTCTCTCCCCTCTCTATCCGGAGGGGGAGAAGAATGGAGGAGTGTAAGCACCTGTTGTCCTGCCCGTTCTTTAACGACGAATTGGCGGACATGCCGACCGTAGCTGGATGGCTCAAGAAACAGTACTGCCAGGGCGCCTTCCAGGACTGTGCCAGATATCGGGTGAACGCAGCATTGGGACCCGGTCAAGTTCCTGCCAACCTGTTTCCCAATGAACGCCAGCGGGCGGAGAGTCTGGGGCATAGGTTCCTGATCGGGCCGCATCGAGCTGGAGGGTCCAAGGGATGGGCTGAGGAGACATGGTGAACCCTCAAGAGCTGTACAAACAAAAGCTGATCTCGATTCCCGAGGCGGTGGCATTGGTGCAGTCGCATCAGACCATCGGCGTAGCGCTGGCCGCGTCGGAGCCGCCCGGGCTGTTGAGCGAACTGGGAAACCACAAGGACCGCCTCGAGAACGTGACGGTCTGGGTGGCGCTGCCGCTGCGGCGCTACGATTTCGTCTACGAGCCCGAGATGGCTGGCCACTTTTTCGTCGAGAACTGGTTCTACGGCGCGCCCGACCGCCAAGTCCATCCCCAGGGTCGCATCTCCTACATCCCCAACAACCTGCACGCGGCGGCCAAGGTCAAGCTGGCGGCGGCGGGCGGCCACCTGGACATCTTTTGGGGCACAGCAACCCCGCCCGACAAACGGGGCTTTATGTCGCTGTCGGTGGGCCTGATCTACGAAAAGATGCTCATCGAGGCCGCCGATCTGGTGGTGCTGGAGCTCAACGAGCACGCGCCCTGGACGCTGGGCGACACCCAGATCCACATCTCTGACGTGGATTATGTGGTCGAAAACCACACGCCCCTGTTCGAGCTCCCAGTCACGCCGCCGCGAGACTGGGAGCAGGC